>NZ_JBSQBB010000004.1:0-75361 GCF_053851635.1 Mycoplasma sp. 2575 | reverse complement strand
TGTATAATTAAACAAATTCAAAATATCGGTGGCTCATTTTTCACGCTAATTAATGATATCATTAGAAAAAAGTATTAAAAATCCATTTTAAACTTATAATTATAAAAATATGACGAATCCTAAAATTAGAAATTTTGCAATAATTGCACATATTGACCATGGAAAAAGTACATTAGCAGATCGTATTTTGGAACAAACTAATACAATTACAATGCGTGAATCAAAACCTCAAATTCTAGATTCGATGGATCTGGAGCAGGAAAGAGGAATTACTATTAAATTAAATGCTGTTCAGATTAAATATAAGGATTATATTTTTCATTTGATCGATACGCCTGGTCATGTTGATTTTACCTATGAAGTAAGTAGGAGTCTAGCAGCCTGTGAGGGGGCTATTTTATTAGTTGATGCAACACAAGGTATTCAAGCGCAAACATTAGCTAACGTTTATTTAGCCATTGAAAATAATCTTGAGATAATACCGGTTATAAACAAGATTGACTTAATTAGTTCAGAACCGGAAAGAGTTAAGAAAGAAATTGAAAGTATAATTGGCATTGATGCAAGTGATGCAATTTTAATTTCAGCTAAAACAGGAAAGAATATCGATAATGTTATTGAAGCAATTATTGAAAGAATACCTGCTCCCAAAGAAGCTGATCCCAACAAGCCTCTTAAAGGTTTGATATTTGATAGTTATTTTGATAATTATCGAGGGGTTGTTATCTATACGCGTATTTTTAATGGCGAAGTAAAACCAGGTGATACCATTTACTTTATGCAAACCAAAAAATCATATATGGTTACAGAATTAGGTGTTAAGAATCCTTATGAAGAAAAAAGAGATAAACTTTCTGCCGGTGAAGTTGGTTGGATCACTGCATCAATTAGGGATGTTAAGGATGTCGCTGTTGGTGACACTATAACTTTGTTAGATAATCCTGTCGATTATCCTCTTGCTGGATATAAAAAAATGAAGCCTGTTGTTTATACTGGATTTTTCCCCGTTGATAACAGGGATTATAACACCTTAAAGGACGCTTTAGAAAAAATTAGTCTTTCTGATTCTTCAATAATATGAGAACCCGAAACCTCAAAGGCCCTTGGATTTGGCTTTAGAATTGGTTTTCTTGGTCTATTACATATGGACGTTTTACAAGAAAGACTTGAAAGAGAATTTAATATTGATATATTAGCAACTGCCCCTTCTGTGGAATTTGTTGTTACTCTAACAAATGGTGAGGTTGAATATATTACCAATCCTTCATTATTTCCTGATCGTAGTTATATTAAAACTATTGAGGAACCATATATCCGAGCATCAATTATGTTAACTGAGGAATATATTGGGTCTATTATGGAACTTTGTCAATCAAAAAGAGGGAAGTATATTAATATTGAGTATTTAGATGAAAAAAGAAGACGTTTAATATATGAACTTCCACTAAATGAAACTATATTCGATTTTTTTGATCTAATGAAAAGCTACTCAAAAGGTTATGCTTCTTTTGATTATGAACATATTGGCTTAAGAGAAAGCGATCTTGTTAAGGTAGATATAATGTTGAATGGGGAAAAAATTGACGCTTTAGCGCTAATTGCTCATCGTGATTTCGCATACAATAAGAGTCGTGAATTAGCCGAAAAACTTAAGGAGGTAGTACCAAGAAAAAATTTTGAAATTCCGATTCAGGCGGCGATTGGTGGTAAAATTATCGCAAGAGAAACAATTAAGGCTTATCGTAAGGACGTAACTGCTAAACTTTATGGTGGAGATGTTACAAGACGCCAAAAATTGCTAAAGAAGCAAAAAGAGGGCAAAAAAAGAATGAAACAGATCGGTAGTGTTGAGGTGCCACAAGAAGCTTTTTTAGCAATCTTAAAAACAGATAACAATAAAAAATAGGTCATGAGAAAGGACTGCGCTTTTATGGAATTAAAACCAATTATAACCAATAGTTCTCAAAGTAGCGATGTAGTTGCAAAATATTCTGAAATGTTAACTGTTAATAATATGTCAGGTGCAGAAATCAAGACAAAATCATTAAGTTCCAACATTAAAAAAACTCTCGACCCTGAAGGATTAATACCAAATGGAATATATAAGGTTTTCAGAGCTGAAAAATCATTAAAAAAGTTTAGCATATCAGCTTATTTATTTGTATTTTTTTTGGCATTAATATCTTGCTTATTATTTGCATTTGCGCCCTCATTATTTTCTAGTTATCTAAGCCAAGATATTAAATTAGTCCCATGAGGGTGATATGTTTCTCCAATCCTATTTGGATTAATATCGTTAGTCTTACTTATTTTGGATGTAATAGACCTGAATGCACTATCTAAGTCTGTTGATGATTATCGTGAAAAAATAAAACAAGGAATTAGTTTTGCTCCACCTTTTATTGCCTCATTGTATGAAAAACTTATGAGAAGACAAGTTAGAATTACATGATTTGTTGTTGCGATTTTATTTTATGTGGGTTTATTTACTCTTGCCTTTTGAGGCCTTAAGGATGCTCAGTGATGAATTTTGAACTTTAAGGATTGAATACACAAGGCTTTTTCTGACCCAAATTTAGTTATTTATATTCTTTGTGGAATAATGCTTGGGGTTTTACTTTTATTTATTATTGGAACAATCCAAAGAAAAAAAAGAATGGTTGATATTCAAGTTTTTTTTGGTAGTGACGTGATGAGCAATACAGAACTATCAAAAATAAGAGCAGAAGCACATAAGTTTTGAGCTAAAATTTTTTTTATAAGTGTGTTAGTGCTTTTAGTTATACCTATTATAATTTTATTAATTGTTAAAAGAATTATGAAGAGAGGAAGATAAAATATTATGCCTGTATGAGGAATCGTTTTATTAGTAATTTTACCTATCATATTTGGAATTGCTGGTGCTATTTTAGCTATTTTTATAACAAAGAAAAAATTTGAAAAGCAATTAAAAGAAAACCCACCAATCAATGAAAAGATGATTAGAGTTATGTTTCAACAAATGGGTCGCAAGGCTTCTGAAGCGCAAATTAGAAGCGTAATGCGTTCGATGAAACAAGCAAAATAGAGTGTGCCAAATAATGAGCACATTCTATTTTTATTATTTATTCATGCGTTATGAAATTTTTGTGTTTAATATGCATTATCGATATTTATTATTAAATATTTTTTTGAATGCTATGAGTATAGCTACTAACAACAAGCACAATATCAAACCGACATTTTTAAAATATGATAAGTTAGAATATTATTGATATAATTTAAGTTAAATGTAAATAACTTTGGAGGTATATTAGAATGACAAAAATGAAAGCATTTGTTGTGAGGGGGCCAAAGGATTGATCGATAACAGAAGTGGCTATTCCTAAACCCAAATATAAGGAAGTATTAATAAAAATGGAAACAAGTGGAATATGCCATACTGATTTGCATGCAGCTAATGCTGATTGATTAGTAGATCCAAAATATCCACTCATTCCTGGACATGAAGGGATCGGAATTGTTAGTGAACTTGGAGAAGGATGTACAAGACTTAAAGTTGGTGATCGTGTTGGTTTGGCTTGGCTTCATGACACATGCGGCCATTGTGAGTTTTGTTTAACCGGAAGAGAAACTCTATGTCCTAACCAAAATATGACTGCTTATACAAAAGATGGCACATTTGCTGAATATGCTATTGGCCATGAGGATTATGTAGCAATTATTCCTGAAAAATTTGATATTGTTTCTGGCGCGCCAATTATTTGTGCTGGTGTTACAACATATAAGGCTTTAAAGAGAACTAACATTAAACCTAACAATTATGTAGCGGTTATAGGTGTTGGTGGATTAGGTCAACTTGCGATTCAATATGCAAATGCAATGGGATATAAGGCTATTGGAATAGATATTAGCGATGATAAGGTTGACTTAGCATTGAAGAGTAAGGCGGTTGCTGCCTTTAATTCACGAAAAGATCCTGATTTTATAAGTAAAATTATGCAGTTAACAAACGGTGGAGTTCATGCTGTTATCAACACTTCAGTGCATCCGACAGCAGCCGAACAAGGAATGGCAATATTACGGCGTGGTGGACGCCAAGTTTTGGTGGGATTGCCGGCCAAGGATGCTATGGGAAAGGTTGATATTAATGTTTCTATTTTTTGAACTGTTCTGTTAGAAAAAGAATTGGTTGGTTCAATTGTAGGAACTAGACAAGATCTTAAAGAAGCAATTGAATATGCAGCTGAGGGAAAGGTAAAATCAGAAGTTACAAAAATTGTTAAACTTGAAGATGTTGAAGAAATTTTTGAAAAACTTGAAAAAGGCGAATTTCTCGGAAGAGCAGTTATTGATTTTAGAACAAAATAATTTTTTAAAAATATACCAAGTAGAATAATATAAGTCTCTAATACTACTCAATTAATATGAGTAGTATTTTTAAAAAATGAATATAAATGTTAAATTGTAACAAAAATGATCCATCTATTATATATAGCAAAATGTTATCGGTGATTTTATTATGTGCGAAATAGAATTAAACTATTTTCACTTAAATCCTTACATAAAAAAATTCGGACCCTGAATATTTTTACCTCATTAAACTATATAAATTTTTATTCATTTTTTCTTCTATTATTTTCTTGATATATTCGCTGGAAATTTAATATTCTGTATTTATGAATACAAAATGTTTTTTAGAGAAGTAATTAAGATTTTTAGCCAATATTTTTCCCAGTACTCCGTTATCTTATAAATATTCTTTATTTACATTTTTAAAAAATAAATCATTTTTTAGCTCGACCGATCTTCTTCATCTTTCGAACTCTACTTTGTGACTTAAGCTGGCGTTTTTTCTATTATTCTGTATGAATTCGTAATCTCTCAGAATTGCAAAGCATATATCAATTTTTAGTTGTATTAATAAAAGGAATTTGTATTTGGTTTTATAAAATAAATTTCATTTAATTTTTTGTGATTTTGTAAAAAAATTCATATTGATCAAAACCTTAGGAATAAAAAGTCATTAATCATATGTCTATCAATTAAACACTTGTCAAATTGTTGCATACTTTTAATTTGTTTTAGTCTATCCTTGAAAGATATTTTTTGGTTTTATACCCATTCTTTTTCAAATCATTCATATAGTTTAGAAAAATGCTTGTATCAGTCAGTCTTTTGTCAATAATTTTAATACCGTGCTCATTTAGAAAAGGAGCAATATTTTTTATAACAGTAGATTTTTTGCTTGCTCCCATTCCTGAAAATGTAATTCTTAATGTTGTTCTCCTTGAAGTTGCAAAATATAGATATAATGAAATTGAAAAATGGATAATGTTTATGATCAAAGCATCGAAATTTGGAAAGCCAACACCAGAGAAAAACGCAAGGCATATTATGCTTTTTAAACATCATACAATTTACGAATCTTTAAAATCTAACGCCATTATTGTTGAAGCGGCTACTGATATTGAATTTAATGTTGCTAACAGTATAGCAGACACTAATTTATATTTAAAATTTGAGCCAAATTCTAAATAATTTATATTGAATATTTTTCCTAATATATTGTTGGTAAATGGGTTTGAAAAGTAAAATATTACAAAGAAAATTAAAAAATATAACGCAAATAATAGTGACGAATATAATGAACTTCTTGGCTCACTTATTTTGAAATTTTTCTTGATTTTTTTATTAATTAATATCGATATCAATATTGCTATATAAATGAATTATAGAATTCCATCAATGACTAAGCCATTTGCAAATGAAAAGAATGCGTATAAAATTGCATTGAGTATTTCGGTTAAATATACCGTTGTTTTTTTCTTTGCAAATCAATATATTGAAATAACTCCTAAAAATCCCGATAAGGCAACAAAAATATTTGTTATCTTTTTATAATGAGATCAGAGAGCTCCATATAAATGTTTTGGTGTCAATATTAAATATTGAAAAAATAAAAAGAGCCAGTACGGTTATGATAAAAAAAGAAATTTTAATTTTTCTTCTATTTTTAATAATTTGTTTCATTTATTTTAAAGGAGTAGGTGCTTAGATTGTTTAATATCTGTATATTGCGGTTAATAATTGTAGTTAAAAAATAATAATAAAAATACAAATACGCCTTAATTTAAGATGTATTTGTATTTTTTTATACTTAAACTGGGAAATAATTTTGAATATTTATATTGAACTTATTTGATTAGTTATTAGTCGAGTTTATTATTGGCTTTGAATAATTCATCATCTAATTTTTGAATTTTTCTTTCTTTTGCCATTTTGTTTAAAATATCAAGAACGTAATTTTTTTGTTGTAGGTTTGAAACTTGTGTTTTAATTCTATTTGATAATTCTCTACAGAAATCATCTAAGCTAATTGTAATATAAGAATTTTCTAATATTGTTATAAATAGATCACGCAATTCATATGGATGGATATCAAAAATTGATCTTTTTGTTTCTTTTGAAAAGCTTTCCCTAAATTTAAAATTGAAATCAGAGAAAGAAGGAACTATGAATAGGTATTCATCTTTGCTACCCAGTCCATATGCTAATTTGCTTGCTAACATTTTAACACCATTTGTTAAACGATCTTCGCGTAGTAATTTTTTAACGATACCTTCATAAGTTTTATAAGGCAATGCACCTGCAACTGAAAATAGTTGAGCAATAATAAGACTTCTTTCTCCTTGATATGATTTTAAAAATTTTAAACTATTCATTTCAATAAATTTATCTAGATCAGGAAATGCTGGGAAAGTTGCTTGTTCATTTTCATGTTCATTTAGTTCTATTGTGAATGATTTTATCATTTCTTCGTTGTCTTCTGATTCGTCAGTCGAATTAGTGTTGTTATATAATTCTTGCAATTTATTTAAAATAATGTTAACTTGTGCATCGGGGTTTTTGAATCAGTCGGTTGATCAAATTCTGTGAATATTTCAACCTCTTGCTTCTAACACTTCCTGTCTTAATCTATCACGATCACGTGTTGTTTTTGAAGAGTGATAGGTTGCTCCATCGCATTCTATTCCTAGAATATATTTGTTTGGATTATTTTTATGAACTACTGCTAAATCAATTCTAAATCCTGATGATCCGACTTGTGTTTTTAAAGTCAAACCTTGTTCAGTAAGTTTATCATAAACTTGTTGTTCGAAAAGTGATTCAACACCTCCGCTCGTTTCTTTTAAGTCTTCTAAGGCGTTTATTCCGAATTCAGCGTTTTTAATGAATTTTTCAAGAAGTTTAACCCCTCTTTGTTCACTTCTGAATCAATTAACTTCATGACTTTTGAATGATTATATAAGAATTAAACCTTTTTTGGCACGAGATATTGCAACATTAAGTCTTTTATATCCGGATTCGCTGTTATTTATTGCTCCAAAGTTTACACTAACTTCACCGTTTGCGTTCCTTTTATTATCTAGCAAGAATAATATGATATCTCTTTCATCACCTTGAACTGTTTCAATGTTTTTAACAAAAAATGCATCTTCTCTATCTTCATCAAAATAAAATTTTAAATGTGGATTATCATGAATAAATTTATCCATTTCTCTTTCAAATTGATTTAATACTTCAGCGTTAAACACAACAACACCGATTGAATATTTGTTTTGATACTTTTCAATAATGTCCTTTATTGTTTTCTTTGCTTCTTCAAATAATGTGTTTGTTTCGTCAATATATTTATTTGGTTTTGCGTAAAGGAATCTTAATCCTTCGATATCATTAGGTTGTTTAGAGTTAGGGAATGTTATTAAGTCTTTATAAATTTCTTTATTTGATGTATAAATTAATTCTTCAAATTTTGAACGATAGTGTCATTTTAGTCTAATTGAGTTAAGGCTAGCTTCAGCTAAATTTAAAAGTGAATCATAGCCATCTGAAAAGTTATCTGTTGAATCCTCGACTTCAAGAAAACCTTCTTCATTTTCTGCTGATGAAAAGAAGTTTGATGGAGGCATTTGTTCTTTATCTCCAACGACTATAGCTTGTTTAGCTCTAAATAATGAACTTATAGCACTTTCGGGTCTAATTTGAGATGCCTCGTCAAATATAACTGTATCGAATGTATAGTCAACATCTTTAAAGAAGTTACTTACTGTTAGAGGAGAAAGCATTAAACAAGGTTTTATATTTAAAATAAGTTCAAGCGCTTTTTCAAAAAACTTCTTAAAAGGCATAATGGCACGAGTTTTACTGCTTTCTTTTTTAAGCAACATATACTGGCTATTAGCAGCGGCGAAGAATAAACTAGATTTAATTCTTTTATCATTTTCTAAAATAATTTTATCTCTTGCCAAAGTATTAGCTTCTTTGTCTTTTTCTTTAAATACATTTACACATTGATTTAGTAAAACTGTATCTGCATTTGAAATTTCAGTTTGAATAATAGTTTCTGTTAGTTTTTCATAGAATTTTCTAAGATAAATGTTTTCAAAATTGCTATCTATATTGTTTGAAATAATGGCTTCAATGAAAGAACTTTGACCTAAATCGGCAAGCCTATTTTTTGCGCTAATGAAACTTATGTAGCTAGTTATTGAATCCATATTTGTCAATAATGTTATTGTTTTAGATAGAAAATCATCTAGTGATATTGTTTTAAAATTTACAATATTATTGTCGAATAAGGAACCAAAAAATTCAATATTTTCACATAGTGTGTTTAAATTATTTATATTTGTCTTTATTGATTCTTTGTTTTGATTATAAGTTTTTACATACGCATTGAATATTGTTAGGATATCATTATTATTTTGTTTAATAAACTCAAGACTGGTTAAAACTTCATTAACTTTATCAATATTGAAGTTGTCTAAATTTAGATTTATTTTGTTTATTAGTTCATTAAATTTTGTGTCCAATTCTTTTATTTTAGCGAATTTTTTAGCCTCATCAAGGATTCTTAATTTTCACAGATTTTCAGGTTCATATACATTTTGTTTTTTGAAATAACTTCTGTATTGTCTTCACGTTTTTGAAAAAACCCTAAAAGGGTTAAATTTGTTTTTGTTAAGTGTTGAATAAACTTCTATAGCATCATTAGTTTCAAAAAATTCTAAATTCTTTCAAATTTTAGATTGGGTTTCGTATTTAGTGGTTTTGTCATTGAACACACTAATAATTTCTTTTAAATTTATTATTTCTAAATCAATACCGCCATTTAAATAGTTTGAAATATCCTTGAAGTTATTATTTTCAATGAAGTTTGCAACAAATTTTATATTTAAAGTATGTTTAGAAAATTCATTATAAAAGTCGTTTGGTTGTGCAAAAATATTCAAGTTTTTGATTCAAGTAGCAATATTTTTTGAATGATCTTTTAAGAAAAATAGTTTTTCCTCAATCTCATCTTTTTCTTTAAATTTAATTGTATCCTTTAATAAACCGTACCATGGATGTTGTTTAAAATTAAAATCTATGTTCTTCAGTGAATGTTCAAATGACTGAATTGTATTCTTAATATTTTCAAAATCTTCACCATTAATAGACATTATATTATTAATACTGAATCTTATGTTTTGGAAGTCATTTAATGAAAAATATTTACCAATATATTCGTAAAGATTTTTGTATTGAGGTTCTCTTTTTCTTAATAAGATTTCTCCATATTTTTCTAAAACAGTTTTTATCGCTATTTCTTTTTAATTTCGGAGATATAGAATTAAAGTAATCTATTAATTGGTCTTCAATTTTACTAATTTCTGTTCAATGTTTTATATTCTTTATTTTAAAGCATATGGGATAATTTAATTGAGCAGTTTTAAAAGACCTTTCAACAAAAGACTTAAATTGCAAAACACTAGAAGTTTAAACTTTAAAGCCTAAAGATCGCAAATACTCAGTAATAGGTGTGTATGAAGACTCTTTTTCAAAAAGTTGTTCTCTTATCGGTCTTTATAATCCGTGGAATTCCTTGTGTTCTAAAAAGTTTTCAATCAGATTCATATAACCAATATTGGTTTTCTCTTTAGACATATGGACTGCTAAAAGCCTACCAGTGGCAGGATCAATAGCGTGGTAAGTATGAAAAGTTTCACCCAATCCCATTGTGTCTGGCGTAGCATCGATCTCAACGATCATACCTGGAGAAAGATTTTTCCAGGTATTTTTTATTACTGCATTTTTTCTATTGTTTTAAGATTCTCTAATCTGCTATTTATTGCATAATAAAATATTGTTTCTAAAACTTGCGTTATTTAAAATATTTTTTGTGTTTCTTTTAGCTTCTTTTCTAGTCGCCTTGTGCAAGTGCTCTGTTTCATAACCCCTTTTTAAGGTGCGTATGTAAAGAGTTTTTAAAGAGATTATTGAACCTTTTGTTCTATAATAAATTGCTATAGTAACATTTCTAGTTCTATCTCTGGGTTGATCAAAAACAAAAGAACTAAAATCTCTGATTTTTTCAATTTCATAATCTACAAGATCATCACTAAACTTTTGTCTATTTTTATTTCCTTTATTTTTGTGCGAGACATTAAATGTTCCGCTAAAATTTATAGATTTTTTAATTTTAGAAACTGTAAAACGGCTAACTTCGTGTTCTATGGCGATTTGGTTTATTTTTATTTTTTTTATTAGTTATATCGGTATAAATATCTTTTCTTTTTTTCTCAAAATCTGTTAAATTTTGGATTTCTATTTTTTTATATTTCCCGTTACCTCTTATAATTATTTTAAACTATAGGATGTTGAAAATAATTGAGAATTGCAATGTAACAAAATAATTGAGAATTTACAAAAATTAATTTTTTTTATTTTTTAAAAAATATATTATAATATTTAAGCATTAATCAATTAATGCCCAGGTGGCGGAATGGTAGACGCTACGGACTTAAAATCCGTTGGCTGTAATGGCCGTGCTGGTTCAAGTCCAGTTCTGGGCACCAGAAGCGCCCTTAGCTCAGAAGGTAGAGCAAATGGCTTTTAACCATTGGGTCAGAGGTTCGAATCCTCTAGGGCGTACCATTTCAGGTGACTGACATAAACAAATAAAAGACAGATTATCTGTCTTTTATTTTAATTTCTTTGTTTAATACTAAATCTTATGAAATATGAAGTGAAACTGATTAGCGCAATGATAATAAAACCTATTCACAAATAAGGCGAAACATCAGCTATATCTTTTGCTCTTGTTAGATTTGTTTTTTGGCCTAATAATGAAGAAGACAAAGAACCATAAATTATAAAATTTCTAGCTATTTTTTCTAGTTCTAGGCTAGCAAAGCTAATGAAATCTAGTCTAATTTTTGGGCGAATAAAATTTCTATATATCAAAAAATTAGAGAAGCCTAGTTTTTTTAATTCTTTTATTTTTTCTATACTAATGTTATTAATTGTCTGATATAAGTTTCTTGATATTGAAGATGCACTATGGATACCAAAAGCAAAAACAAATGATGCTGACAATTCTTCAAAAAGATTAGAAAGCATTAGAAATATGATAACAGCAGGTATTGCTCTTATTAATATATTTAAATACTTATAGAAGATACTCAAATGTTTTCCTACTATTGATTTAGACATTAATAGCATTCTAAAATATGAAATAAAATATGTTAAAATGAAGGTTAAGAATACAAGTGATGCAAATTGAATGATAATCCAAAAAATCCCATCTTCGCTAAAGCTAAAAATTATATCTTTTCAACTCCCCTTAAACATATTATTTAAAAAGCTAGTAGCTTCGGTCTCATAAAATTTTTCATGAGCTAAATCTTTTATAGCTATGCAAATTAGCACAAAGGTAAGTAAAATAAATAGTGAAATAAAAGTTTTTTTGATTATATTATTAGTTTGATATTTCTTAAAATTGATATTATCTTGTTTTCGAGATTCAAATAGGAATTTGTTAATATTTTCACTAATAATTTCCACTAAAAACAAGAAGGAAACTAGTATTAGCAAAGGTATTATTAGTTCTGTATAATTTATTGGCTGAATTTGAGGATTTATTAAAATTCCTATCCCTAAAAAACCAATATTAGCTAGTATTGCTGACCAACGTAAATTTGTTTCAAATGCATAGATGAAGTAACTTATGAATTTTTTTCTAAGTTGAGGTCATATTTCTGTTCAAAAAGCCTTTTGTCTTGAGTGCTGTGATTTTACCAAATGATAAAAAATACTAAAATTAGCATTCTCAATTATTTGTGAAAAATACTCATGCAATCAAAGTCATGTAAATCAACAAAAAATTAATGCTATCGCTAGTTTTTTATCAAAAGAAATTTTAAATAAATATACAAAAAACAATTCTGGAAAAATTCTTAAAGCAATTACTATAACTTTAGATGGAATAGCTATATATTTGCTATTGGTTTTAATATTAGAAAAATACGAAGTGAGAAATGCGAGCATGAATCCAATAATTGTACTTAGGAAAATTATTTTTATACTATTTCATAAAAACAAAAAAGAAATATAAAAGAGATTTTGTTTATATATATTGCTAAAACTACTTGGAGAAAAAAAATCTCTTAAATTTTTAATAAAGAGGTTAATACCTGATGGTGCAAAACTAAAATTAACAATATAGATTGAAGCTATAATTAATAAAATAATAAAAACAAAAAATGCTATTTTTCAAACTAGCCGATATGGTCCGTTTTTTAAAATAGTATTGCCTAATTTTAACTGTTCTTTAAAAATGTTTCTTTTTAATCACATATTAACTAAATATTTTATTATAAGGTTGTATTACTTCCTTATCAACATCATTAATTATTTTGTAGCCATTAAATCCTACGGTAGGACCATAATCATCTTCGTTATTTCTTCATAAGTCTATTATTATATTTTTTAAATAGTTTATTTGTTCCGTATTGAAATCATCTTTATTAACCACTACAACATTATACTTTAGTGGATCAGTGGCCGTTAAAAACTCAATTTTAACATTCCCATCATCAGGGGTGTAAAACTTGCCCCTTTTATTATTACGATAGGCAAACGAGGCCATTTCATCGAAAACAATATGATATTTTTTAAGTGAACCATTCGCTATATTTTTTGCTTCTCCTTGCGTATATTTTTCGATATTTTTTATTTTATCTTCAGCAAAAGAATTAAATTTATTGTTTTCTAGATTAAAATGCTTTTTGAATAATGCTTCTTGTAGAATATATTTTGAACCGCTGCTTTCCTTACCGGTCACAATACCAAAATTTCTAAAAGTATTTCAATCTTTATTGTCTCATGCTTTTTTAATTTGTTCTCTTTCTTCATTTGTGCCTTGAATCATTATAATGCCACGATAGTATTCAACTAATTCATTATTTTTTGCATAGAAATATTCGTATATATTTCCATTTCAACTATATTCTTCATCGGTTCATGCGGTATATGATTTTTTATTAAACAATTTTTGTAATTTAGCAGCAATAATTCTTAATTTGTCAGTGTTTGATCCATCTGAGTAGCTATCATTAAAATTTTTATCAAATTTAAATGCCCTAGTCATAGTTTGCAAGATAGGAACAATATTTTGGTCATTGTTTTTGATGAATAAAGGAGTCGTAATGATAGCAATGTTGCTTGTTTTTTTTCTAACAATACCAGCTATATCATTATTTGCTGAAACGTATCTTACTTTAATTGTTGCATCCTTATTTATTTTCTTTTTAAATTCAGATAAAATTTTGCTAAAAAATAGATGTTTTTTATTACCAAAAAAAGGCTCATTTATAACAAATTTTAATGTTAAATTAGCATCCTGCTTTGCACTGCACGCAATAGAAATAAAGGCAAATGTGGACATTAGAGTGCTTAGGCTTAGTATAAACGCTATTTTTTTATTTTTCATAAAACAAAAATCCCTTCAATTTAATTAAAAAGGGATGATGACCAAAAAATAAGAACTCACTACGCCAGTATTATCTGGATCAGCTAACGAGGGTATTTCTCAGCCTTAATGGGCACCCCTGTTCATAAATTTATGATTCAATTATAGTACTTTTTAGTTTGCAAAAAGGAAAAAACCTCTTTTTACTTATGTTGTAATTAATATTGGATTTAAGAGTAAGTTTTATAGATATGCTATTTTGCTTTGAAAATATAAAATATACTTTGGATATCATAATTATTTTTTGTTATTTAGCATATAATTTATATGCTACTAAGTACATTTAAAAGGGAAAAAGATGAGTTATTCAGTCGGTCAAATAATAAAGGCAAAAGTTTACAAAATTTCAAGCAAATTTATAACTCTTATAACCAAAACCAACCATGTTGGTTATTTAGGCATTTCTGAAGTTAGTGATTATTATATAAGTAATTTGAATTCATTTTTTAAGATTAATGACATTAAAGAACTAATAATTATTGATATAGCAGCAAATGGTGAACTTATTTTTTCATTTAAGCAAATTCATCCAAAGGAATTAAGAAATCCTTTTAGTTTTAAACTTGATAAAAATGGCGCTAAGTTTGATAAATTGCTTGATTTTACAAATAAAGGAATACATTATGGCGATTAGAAGTAAGATAGAATTTTTATCTGACCAGGTTATTGACTCTAAATTATTTAGTGGTAAATATAAGGATATTATTAACGATATTAATGATAAAATAAAATCCAAAGAAATTGAAGGATATAAAAATTTTGGTTTTTTTGAAATTGATAGAAATATCCAAAGGAGTGATTATTCAAAGATAAAAAAAATTGTCAAATTTTTTAATGATGAAAAAATCCAAACCTTTGTTGTCATTGCTCCACAACATATATGTATTCAATCAAAGAGTATAATAGGCCTAGCGAATTCCCGCTTAAGAAATAATTGTGGAATTGAGATTATGTATGTTGATGAAAGTTATGAAGGAATAGATATCTTAAACCTAATTCAATATTTAGAAAATAGGTCATTTGCAATTAATGTTATATCAAAAAATGGAGAGGATATTGAGAGCTTAATTGTTTTTAGAGAATTGGTTACATTACTTAATATACAGGTTGGCAGAAATAATGCAACCAATTATATTTTTATAACAACTAATAACAACTATGGAAAATTATTCAATCTTGTTCAAACAAAAAATTATAATCATTTAGTTTTATTAGATAATACCCCTGAAAGATATTTAAACTATTCAGCAGCAGTTTTATTACCACTTGCTTGTGCTAATATTGACATTGATGATTATATTGAAGGAGCAAAAGAAGCAAATGAATATTTTAGTAACACAAATTTAGAAAATAATAGTGCATATCGTTACGCTCTAGTTAGATATATATTTAATAAACAAGATCGCAATCATGAAGAGAAAGACATTTTTGCAATTGAGAATATTGTTTCGGGATCTAAAATTTATAAATGTTTAAATGATTTATTTGCTATGTATCTGGTTTCGTCTTCATATCGGAGTTATAAAGGGATACAGGTTAACACATTTATTCATCCTTCTGATACTAAAACGTTTGCTAATTTGTTTTATAATAAGCAAAGAAGAATGTTTAATACTCATATTTTGGTTCAAAATCCCATGTTTGACTTCAATATAGCTATTGTTAATGACAACGATGGCGATGAACTTAATTTTTTAATGAAGAAAACATTTAACAATGTAAATAAGGCATTATTGCAAGCAACTAAGGATTATTATCTAGGTATTCAAATACCTTTTATAGATATAGTTATTAGTGATTTAGAGGACAAAACATTGGGTTGAATTGTTTCCTTTATTCATCGTGCATCAATAATGAGTGCACATCTTATGAAAATAGATCCATTTGAAGAAACCGGATTAAAAACGTTTAATATCGTTATGGCTAAAAAAATTAACGAATTAATGGGGGGACAAAAAAATGACTAAAATAGGAATTATTGGCGTTGGGGCCGTTGGTTCGGCCTATTTATATGCTTCATTGAATAAATCGATTGAGGCTGATTATGTATTGGTTGATGCCTTTGTTGAATATGCAAAAGCACAAGCTAAAGATCTAAATGATGCTGCATGTTCGATGTTACAAAGCGGTTCAACATTTGTGGCTGGAACTTATCAAGATTTAGCAGATGCTGAGATCATTGTTATTACTGCATCGGTAAAACCGAAGGATGGAGTTTTAAAAGATCGACTTGAATTATTAACAGATAATGCTAAATTAATTGCTGAAATAGGAACAAAAATAAAGCAATCAGGTTTCAATGGTATTACTATTATTGCTTCAAACCCGGTTGATATTATGGCTTCAATATATCAACAAATCACAAAATTTGCTCCTGAAAGAGTTATATCATCTGGAACAATTCTTGAAACCGCTAGAATGAAAAAATTCCTGTCTGAAAAAATTAATGTTAAGGCAGGATCGATTACTGGATTTGTTATTGGAGAACACGGAGCAAGATGTTTAATTCCGTTTTCAAAAATAAGAATAGGACTTGGTTCATTAAAGGATTGATTAGCAAATAATACAATTTCGGAAGAATGATTACAAAAATTAAATCAAAAAGTTAAGGATGAAGCATTTGAAATTATTACTGGAAAAGGAATTACAAATTTTGGAATTGGTGAAAACCTAGCCGAAATTACGCAATCAATTTTAACTGATCGTCAAGCAATTTATTCATTAGGAGTTAAACTCCCACAAGAGTATGAAAATAGTGGTGTTTATTTTGGATTACCTGTAATTTTAGGAAGAAATGGTTATCGTCATTTACCAAAAATTAGATTAACAGATGATGAACAATCCATATTTGATTCATTTTCAAAGGAAATGAAGGAAACTGTTGTTGAAATTCTTAAAAATTTAGGTATAGAACCAGATTTTAAGTAATGATTAAAGCTATTGTTTAAACATGGAAATCTCTCTTTAATTGGGAGTTTTTTTATTTATTTCTTTTAAGTTTAATTTATTGAGAATTTATAATGGCAGGCCTATTTGTTAATATTAATATGATGTAAATTTATTTTTTGCATAATTGCGTTATATTAATATGTTAAAAATTACAATATAATATTAAAATATGAAGAAAATTCAATTTGAGCATTACTATGCCGCATATCCAAGATCAAAGATGAATATATTAAATGATATAAATTTGTTAATTAATCAAGGTGAAATGATTGCTATTATAGGAAGATCTGGTTCAGGAAAAACTACATTGTTTAATGCCATTCTAAAACAACTAAAAACTAGTCAAGGCAAACTTTTTATTAATGAATATGATATAGAGAACATTTCGAAACGACAATGAAAAAAAATAGTAAAGAGAGTTGGTTATCTTTCGCAAGAAACAAATCTTATTGAGTCGTTAAATGTGTATGAAAATATTTTGCATTTTTATTCAAAATATAAAAATGTGTTATTTTCCTTGTTAAAAATAATAACTAAATCACAAAAACAAGAAATTTATAATGTTCTCGACTCCTTAGGAATTTTAGATAAGATCTTTACAAAAATTTCTGATTTATCAGGTGGACAAAAACAACGTGTTGAAATAGCAAAAATTTTGCTAAGAGACGTTGATATTATTTTAGCTGACGAACCAACTAGTTCACTGGATATTAAGACATCAAAGGATATAATGTCAATTTTAAAAAATATCAACATGAAATATAACACAACAGTTTTAGTTAATATTCATGATTTAAATGTCCTTAGAAATAATTTTTCTAAATATATTTTTATTAATAATGGTCAAATAGTTAAAAACGGAGACCTTTATAATCTTTCTGAAAAAGAATTAGAACAGTTATATGATAGTTAGATATTAAGAGGTATGTTTATTACTTTTTTATTTTTTAAATTGTTGTTTAATGTAAAATTAAGTAAATATAAAATGGAAAGGTGACTTAATGGAAGTACAAAGTAGTGATCGAAGTAGTGCAAATATTGTGTTTTCACTAAGCACATTTTGTTAATTATGTAGAATTACTGCTTCCTTAAACATATTTTAAATATAAAGGAGGTGAATAATGAAGAAAGCAAAGGTTAATAATATTGAAAGTCAAAATATTAAATTATCTAAGCAAGATTTAGCAAAAAATAATCCGATAAATAAGCGACTAGTTGAAGCATCTATTAGTGATGTAGAACTTTTATTTGAAAAATATAAATCTTCTAAAAATGGTATCAAGATTGAAAAACAAGTTGAGCAAAACCGCGATGAATATGGTGTAAATAAAATTTCCAAAAAAGGGGCTGACACTGCTGGAAAAAGATTAATCCGCTCTTTCTTTAATTTGTTTAATATTATTCTTTTTATACTTACAATTATTACTGCTGTAGTCGATATTATATTGCCAATAAGCAGTGGTAAGTATAATGAAGTTAATTATATAACTGTCATTATTATTCTGGTAATAGTTTTTGCCAGCAGTATTATTCACTTTATTCAAGAACAAAAATCTGCTTCTAGTGCCAATAAACTTATTGAAATTATTGAGACAACTTGTTTGGTTGAGCGTGATGAGGTTCTAAAGGAAATACCGATGGACGAAATAGTTGTTGGTGATATTGTCCATTTAGCAGCTGGTGATATTATTCCTGGTGATGTTAGAATTATTGCGGCAAAAGACTTATTTGTTTCGCAATCCTCGTTATCTGGCGAAAGCGATGCAATTGAAAAATATAGTATTATTGATGCACAAACTAATTATGATAATCTGACAGATAGACCCAATCTTGCTTTTATGGGTTCAAACATTATTTCTGGTTCAGCAAAAGCATTGGTGCTAGTAGTCGGAAATGATACTGTCATTGGTAAGGTGGCTTCAAAATTAAATGAAAAACAAGTCCCTACTAACTTTGAAAAGGGTATTAAAAAAATTTCTGTAATGTTAACCTGCATCATTGCTTTTGTTATTCCTATCATTTTTTTAATTGTTGGATTAACCCATCAAAAGATTGAAGGAAACAATGCATGATTTAATGCTTTATTATTTGGTATATCTATTGCTATCGGATTAATCCCTGAAATGTTGCCAATGATTGTAACTGCTTGTTTATCAAAAGGTTCAATCGCAATGGGGAAGGCAAAAACTATTGTTAAAAATATTAACTCTATCCAAAATTTTGGTGCTATGGATATTTTATGTACTGATAAGACTGGAACAATAACTCAAGATGAAATTATTCTTGAAAGGCACCTTGATGTTAATGGGAAAGAGGATTATCATGTTTTAAAGTATGCTTTTTTAAATTCTTATTATCAAACGGGATTAAAAAACCTACTAGATAAATCGATTATTAATCGTACCCTTGATTTAGCTGATGAACAAAAATCATTAGATAATCTTGAACTGCATTATTTGAAAATTGATGAGGTTCCTTTCGATTTCAATAGAAAGCGTATGTCAGTGCTTGTAAAGTCTCTTAAAAATAATAAGGTTACATTGATTACTAAAGGAGCTGTTGAAGAAATTATTAATGTATGTAGCACAATTTATTTAGATGGAAAAGTAATTCCTCTTGATAAAAAGGTAATCCGTAAAGTTTTGAATAAGGTTGAGGAATTTAGTGAAGAAGGAATGAGAGTTGTTGCTGTCGCTTCCAAAAAGTCTAATATTGATGCTGTCGGAAAGCTGAGTGTAAACGATGAAAAAGATATGACTTTAATAGGCTATCTAACATTTTTAGACCCACCGAAAGATTCTGCTGAAGATGCTATTAAGAAGTTACATAATTTGGGCGTAGAAGTAAAAATACTAACTGGTGATAATCCACTGGTTACAAAGGCAGTTTGTTCAAAAGTCGGCATTCCTTATGAAAAAATATTGCTAGGAAAAGATATTACTAAACTTAGTGATGTCGAGCTAGCAATCGAAGTCGAAAAGACACAAATTTTTGCTAAACTTAGCCCCGATCAAAAAGCTAGAATAATTACCATTTTGCGTAATAATGGTCACGTTGTTGGCTACATGGGTGATGGTATTAATGATGCACCAGCAATGAAGGTTGCTGACGTATCAATATCTGTAGATACAGCAGTTGATATTGCAAAAGAGTCAGCTAATATCATTCTTCTTGAAAAAGATTTAAATGTTTTGGCTACAGGGATAGTTGAGGGAAGAAAAACTCATGCCAATATTAATAAATATATAAAAATGACTGTGTCCTCAAACTTTGGAAACATTTTTAGCGTAGTTATAGCCTCAATTATGCTTCCATTTATTCCTTTAGCACCTGTGCAAATTATTTTTTTAAATTTAATTTATGATTTTTGTTGTGGAACAATTCCCTGAGATAATGTAGATAAAGAATTTATTCAATCTCCGCGGCAATGGGGACATAAGTCTATTTGGCGATTTATGCTATGATTTGGCCCTGCTAGTTCAATTGTTGATGTTATGTCGTTTTGTTTATTATTTTTTGTTATCATTCCACAAGCAATTAAACAAACAACATTTACCAAAATTAGTGATTATAGTAATTTATCTCTTGAACAACAAAAAGAATTTAGATTGATGTTTTGAGCTGGGTGATTAGTTATCTCAATGTGAACACAAACTTTCGTTATTCATCTATTAAGAACTGATAAAGTGCCACTAATTAAATCTAACGCTTCTACTCCGGTGATTGTTTCAACCTTGACCGGAGTTGCGCTGGTAACTGCTCTTCCTTATATTCCAAAGCTAAATACTTCCTTGCAACTAGCACCGCTACCCTCGATATTTTATGCTTGGCTTGCACTATTGCTTTCGACCTATACATTTCTTGTAATAATAACCAAAATTATTTATCGTAAGATCTATAAGCATTTCTTATAATTAATAAGTCAACTTGGCTTATTTTTTTAATTTTGTAATAATCTAAGAAAAAGTTAAATATTAACACATTAATATATTAAAATTAATATTAAAAATTAGGGAAGGAAAATTTAAGCTAAAAAAAATGAAAAAATTAGATGAAAATGTAATTATTTTTGGGATGGACAATTCTGAAAAACTAGCTAATGAAATTGCTAAATATTTAGACACTGATGTTAAAAAGGTTAATAAAGTTGTTTTTGCTGACGGCGAGAATTTAGTTTATCCCGACGAAACTGTTCGAAATAAAACTGTTTTTGTTATCAACAATACAGGAAAACCAGTCAATGATAATTTGATGAGTCTTTTGATATTTATTGATGCACTGAAGCGTGCTAGCGCAAAAAGAATTATTTGTGTTACTACTTATTATGGTTATGCAAGACAAGATAGAAAAACAAGCGGCAGACATCCAATTTCAGCCAAACTTGTTGCTGATTTATTAGAAACTGCTGGTGCTGATAAAATTATTGTTGTTGATTTGCACAATGCATCAATTCAAGGCTTTTTTAATATTCCTGTTGATGATCTAAGAGGTCAATTTATTTTTGCTAAGGAATTAAGAAAAAGAAAAGATAAATTTGTTATTGTCTCTCCTGATCATGGCGGCGCAGTTAGAGCACGTCAATTATCAGAATGCCTAAATTCCGATGAACCAATTGCAATTATTGATAAAAGAAGAACTGGCCCAAATGTATCCGAAATTATGGGCGTTTTAGGTAATGTTAATGGTAAGAATGTAATCATCTACGATGATATTATTGATACTGGTGGAACTATTATACATGCCGCAGAAACACTAAAGGCACAAGGCGCTAACAAAGTTATTATCGCTGCAACACACGGGTTATTTTCAAGAGGTTTTGAAATGTTTGAAAGCAATCCTATCATTGATGAAGTTATAATAACTAATTCAGTAGATCACTCACATTTATCACATTTTAAGAAGCTAAAAGAATTATCAATGGCCGAATTTCTTGGTTTAGTTATTGAGGCTAATACTAATAGCACATCAATAAGTGAAATTTATAAAGAATATAGTAATGGAAGAATTTAGAAGAATTATAACTCAATATCTTTGCATTGAAGATGAAGACATAATTGCTAAACTTTATTTATATTATCAGTTAATTGAAGAAGAAAATAAGAAGTATAATTTAACTGGTTTTTACGGTGAAAAATTAATTAAAGAGGGCATTATAGAATCAATTCTTATTTTTAAAAATATAAATAAAAATATTGCAAATCTATGTAATAAGGAGGTTCTTGACATTGGTTCAGGAGCAGGTTTTCCTATTATCCCTTATTTAATATATAGTCAAAATTTTAATCTTACAATTTATGAGCCGATGCAAAAAAGGGTAAATTTTTTATGGCTTGTAGTCAAAAAATGTAATTTAAAAAATGTAAGGATTCTTAAAATAAGATCAGAAGAATCATTAGAAAAGGAAAGATTTGATTTTATAAGCGCAAGAGCAGTTTCAGAATTAAAGAATCTTGTTGAAATATCTCATCATGTTGGAAAAATAGGCTCAATTTTTTGTTTTTTAAAATCAACTAATTTTCAAAAGGAAATTGATAATTCTAGAAATATTAAGAATATATTAAAAATTAAATTTAATACTTTATGTTTAAATAAATTTTTTACTATCGATAATGTCTTGGTTTATTATGAAAAAAAAATTCCTACCCCTAATTTTATCCCAAGAAAATGGTCGATAATTATTAAAGAAAATTCCAAAAAATAAATTTAACTTTTCTGCTCATTATGTACATGAGCAGAATTTTTTGTTGCATATTTAAAAAAATTTATTAAATAATAATTTAATAAACTATATAATTAACATTACAAAGTTTGGGAAGGGGCGAGAGATGAAGAGATTATTTAAAGAAGTTTTTAGGTCACTTGCTAAAAACAAAGTTACATTAATTTGTTTAACAATCTTAATTTTCTTAACAACATTTTTATTTACTTTGTTAAATGATGTTAAGACTTCATATTCACGAACAATAAATGCATATGATAAGGTTTCTAAATTGCATGATTTAACTGTTGATTTAGATATTAATCCTTCAGGAGTCATCCCTAGCCATGGATATAATCAAATTGATAAGGATAATCATAGTGTTATTACTTCGCCAATAAAATTCGAATCATCTAAAAATGGTTCGGATGTTTCTTATACGATTAATTTGCCGGGAAGCGAGCACAATTTTATTAACATAAAAGATACTATCGAAAATTGAAACACCAATCCTAAATATTATTTGAAGACTGAAGACTTTTTAAAATTATATTATGAACAACTTTCAGGTCAAGTTTCAAGTGTCAGATTCGAGATTAATAAAGAAAACCCTAATCCAAAAAAGATTAGAGAATTTACTTTTTCAGGTGAAAATAGAAAATTTAAAGTTTATCAAAAAGAGGGAAATAAATATTCTTTGGTAACTAAAGTAAACAGAGTTAATACCGATGACTTAATAAGATTTAAAACAAAAGTAAAATTAGGTGATATTTTAACTATATCATATGGTCCCCAAGGACCTTTTAATCAACAAACAATTAAAGATAGCGTTGTAGAATCTTCGCCTCTTTATATCAATACCGTAACTAAACAAGCATCATTTTTGACCCAAGATTATGATGAATGAAAAGCAGAAGGCGTTTTATATGTTATTGAATCTAATAAAGTCCTTGAATTAATGGGATTTGAAAAAAAATCAAATGATCAAAAGTGATATTTTAATGAAGAAAAAGCTAAAAATGCAAAAATTAAAATCGCTGGCAACCAAAAAACAACACAATGAAATATTATTAATGATGATATCCTTGTTGATGATTTTAAACTCGGGACATTTGCAAATGTAAATAAAATAGTTTCTAATTCTCCTCTATATATCGAACTAGCTTCTAATAATACTTATAAAATTCCGGAAGGATGAATAAGAAGAGCTGAGCGAATGGTTTCATATAATTGATATCGTTACATTTTAAATTGAAATGAAAGCAATCAAGAAGATAAGTCCAATTGAAAAGGATCGTACTTTAAATTTATTGAGCAATTTAGCAAAAATCAACCTAAAGAATATGAGCAGCATTTATATTTCTCTTATTGAGATAAGACCATAACCACTACCTATAGTATTGGAAATAAATATAAACAAACCTTTGTGCAAACGGTTCCAATTGATAAAAATGATATTGATGTTACCTTTAAACAGCCGTGAAGTGGAGGGAAAGAAAATACACGAATTCCTAAAAATAAACAAAACCTTGATGCCTTTAATTTATGAAATATTAAGCAAGTAGAATTTAATAAATTAGGATCGCAGCCATTAAGTGATGAAGAATTTCAAGATGTATCAAATGTTGGCAAGCTTAATGTAGCTCAAAATTTTATTCGTAATAATGCTTTAAGTTTTGCTCGTTCTTCAATACTAGAAGATATTAAAAAAACTGTTGGTAAAGATAATTTAGGTATTAGAAAAACCATCACTGTTGAAACAGTTAATGAAGGCAACGCAAAAAAGAATGTATTTCATTTTGTTAATATTGGTGATAAGGATAAAAAAATACTAGGATTTGAAAATAATGTCGGTAAGTTATATAATGAAAGTCTTAATCCATCTATTTTGCATTCAAGTATTTCAAATGAAAATGTTGATAAATTCTTATTAAAGCCAGATAAAAATAGCAATCTTATAACTAAAATTCCTGCTGTTTATACTAGGTCGTTAGTTGAAACTATTTTTCGTAATTTTACGCCAAATAATGAATATTTTAATGCGGATATAAGATTTGAAAAGTACTATGATTTTCTTGAAAATACAAAAATCCCAACACTAGTTGATGGAAAAATATTGGTTTTAACTACTGCTACGCCAGAAATAAAGCGCCCCGGAGGATCTACTGTCGTTGGGGCAATTGCAATGCCTAGACCAAATAAATATATATTTTTAGTTCAAAGCAATATTGATGGTTTTACAGACGATATCGTGTGAAATAAGGTTTTAGTTAATGACAAGGAATATTTAAGCTTGGATGAAGTTTATAATTACCTTGTTCAACAAGATTATACTGTTCGTGGTGAAATAGGTGCAAACGGTTGAGCCGTTGTTAATCCTCAATTTAGAAACGCAATAAGTTTACCAATATCATTCGGATCAATTTCACCAGATTTAACTCTTGAAATTACACAAAAAAATACAATTAAAACCTTAGTTGATAGATTGCGTTCAGTTCTTTTAGATGCAGATTTTGGAAAATTATTTGATCGCCGTGATGTATATCGTATTTTCAAAGCTGTCACCGATTCTGTCGAAAGCAATGGGTTACATACATTGCTTGCCATCGGAAAAACTAACCGTTTTATTTTAGAAAAAACAATTTTAGATATTATTAAATTTTTAGTTAAACCTCTGCCGCAAGATAATAACCAAAATCTTGAATACATAAATATAAATGCAAATGCTTTCATTCATAATTTCTTTGCAAAGATATTTTTATATTTTAAAAAACAATATTTACTATCGGCTAAAACTAATGAGGAAAGGGAAAACTATCTTGTTTCACAAATAAATAATCTAAGCGGAATTTTAAATTTTTCTAATTTATACATTATTCCACAACTCAAGATTTCATTAAAAGATCTATTTGTTTATATAAGAGATAAAGAAAAAATTTTCGATATTTTAACCGAAATATTTTCATCAATTGATTTTGTTAAATTTTCAGCAATAATAAACGATTGATATGATCGCCATCCATATAAACCGTTTACTGCGGTAAATGATACATATTGAACAATGTCTCATGAACGGATGATTATTTCTTTATTAAGTTCATTGAATGAAGAAAAATTCAAAAAATCCATTAAGAACCTTTTTAATTTAGTAGATTTTAGCAAAATACTTGATCCAGAGCAAAAAAGCAGCTACTACCAAAAATGAGTTCAAGCATACAAAAATATAAATCAAGACTTAGATAAAAATACGAAGGATGAGGCTAAAAAATTCTTCAAAGCCTTAGACGCTAATAAAGATGGCTCATATAAGAATATTAACGAAGGACTATTTAGTATTTTTTCAAATATAAATATTGAACAATTCACTAATTCACTTAATAAATTAATTAAGATTAATAAATATCCAATTACAGCTAATAATAAAATTTATAACGATTACAATACTGAATATCTAAATCAATCTGATTATTTGGCAGCATTTATGTCCTCTCTAAATCTTGTTGGCGAAAATGAAATTTCAGCAAGCAAAATTATTCAAATTCAAAATGCGATTATTAAAATTTTTAACTTTTCAAACAAAACAGAAAGTTTGGTTAAAGAATTAAATATTTCTATTCCAACCAAAGAAGAAGGAAAAATTTCATTACTAGATTTGGCTATTTTACCTAAATTAGCATTGCCAAATAATTTGTCTAGCAATTTTTCTATTCCTTCATCATATAATGTTCCTATTAATGAATTTGATTTAGTTGATATCAAAAAGATTATTGCGAAGGTAAAACAAGCAATAAATTCTAAAACTTTATTAAAATTAACTAAATCTGAGTTTGATTTTGTTAAACAGCAAGCACTTGTTAATGATATTGAGCTAAATAATCTATCAAAATTACTTGCTAAACTTGAAAAATATTTTAATTTTGTATCTCTTTTAAAACTCAAATCTCTTAAACCAAGGGATAATAAGTTCGACTTTATATTAGAAGATAAAAACCAAAAGCCCGAATCATATGCTGATTTAGCCTATTTATCAGCAATTATTGATTCAAATGCTAAAGATAAAAAATCACAAATAGAAATTCTCAAAACCTTGCATAATTTTCTTGCTAAATATCTAGGTTCATCATTTCTTGCAAATGGTGAGGAATCAATTATTAAAAATATGTTTGTTTTATATAGCATATGAATTAAGATGGCTTATTTTTTGAATAGAATTGAGCGTATTGAGGATAAAATATCTATTGATCAAAATACTGGACAAAAGATTATTGAAAAGCAATATGCTAAAAAACTTTCTTATGCACAAATTAAACTTGTTCTAAATGAAATCTATAAACTAGCGCTAAATCCTGAATTTGTTAAGGCAATGCAAAACTTTGATAAAGTTATTAATCCAATTCCTAGTTTGGGAATATTGGGAAGCGATAATAAGTATCAAGCAACACTTTTAAAAATTCCTTATGCTCATGCACATACTAATTTAGCAAATCGTGAACTTATTTCTTTATTGAAAAAATCGCACGGTATTAATTTATTTAAATCTAATTTAATTAATGCTAGAATTGACACCAAAACTATTGATAAAATAATTGACCTTTTAATTAAGAATTCAAATGAACTTACTTATAACTTTGGTTACATTGCAACAGCCTCGCAAATTCCAACTTATTACAATAATTCATTAAAAATGTTTCTTGATTCATTCCTTGAAACTAATGACAAAACTCCTATAAAACCGTTAATTAAAGATGATTATGAACTAGATTTGGCATTCAAAAAGGTTATTGAAAATTCAAGACTTAATAATCATTTATCATTATTAAATATTCCTAATAATCTATTAAATCCTTTGACACTACTAAGCTTTCCTCAAATTCCTTTATATTATATTTTAAGTCCAAATCCAAACGAAGGCAATATTGCTTATATTGTTAAAAAAGTTTTAAATAATCTTAAGTCTTCGAATGTTAAGGATATATTTTATCAAATTGAAGCAATTACACAAAATTTTGAAAATTCTGCTTATTATGTTGAATCAAAAAACGATACTTCTATTGATTTAGACCTATCTAGATTTAATTATATTTTTAATCAAAAATTAAGAAATAGTAATGGTAAGGGACTTGATTTATTTGGTATTAACATTACCTCATCTTTAGAAAAATCAGTATATAAAATCATAGAACCTATTAAAATATCAAATTTAATTTCTTATTCAGATTCAGGCTCATATGTTGCTAAAGTTAATTATGGTTATGCATCTAAAAACGGTAAAGAAGTCTATAAAGGTGATATAAGCAAATATCTATCGAACCCTTATGCTATGCAATTATTTATTTCTTCATTAGATGAAAAGTACAAGGTTAAAGTTAATACGCAGGAGTATTTAATCATTGGTATTGATTCAACTGTTGATTATTTATATCCTGTTATTAATGAAGAAAATATTCAAGTAGATACTAATACCCAAGCAATTATTTATGTTAATTCAAAGGGTTTTGACCGTATAAATTCAGCATATCCAACTTTTGCTGTTAAGACTTATGCATTAGTTAAAGCACCTGTTGATGAGAATGGAAAATATTTGCATAATAAATCGCCGAAGGAATTGCAGGAGCAATTTAATAATGATATTAATCTTATTAATCCTAATTCATTTAACAAAAAGGTTTATTTAAAAGATGAATTAGACAATATAAATCCTGAAAGAAAGATAAGAATTGTAACCATTAGAACTATTGTTAATTCAATCAAAAATGCCACATTCTATTTAATTTCTGTTTTAACTATTTTAGTTGCATTCATCATATACTTTATTATGAAGAGATATATTGAAGCGAGAAATAAAGTTGTTGGAATATTGCGTGCTCAGGGTTATAAAACCTCAAAAATAGCATTTGCATTTTGTGCTTTTGGTTGAATCCCTGCTTTTGTTGGTGGTTTACTTGGTTATATTGTTGGTTTTGCCTTACAGGGAACAGCAATGAATGTTTTGTCTTCATACTGGACACTTGAAAATAATATAATTCCTATTCACACCTCCGCCATCCTTGGTACAATAATTGCACCGTTGTTATTTGTTAGTTTCTTAATTTTTATAATAACAGCAATTTCTGTTAGAAAAAAACCTATTGAGTTAATGAGTGGTCTTGTTGAGGTTAGGGTTGGAAATTTTGCTCAAAGAATTTCAGCAATGTTTAGAAAACTGCCAGTTAAAGCAAGATTTATCGCCTCTATGGCACTAAATAATTTCTGAAAAATGTTCTCTCTATTCTTAGCATTTTCAACCACATCGTTGATTTCTATGTTCTTTTTATCGTCAAACAACATTTTTAATAAGGCTATAACAAAAACATATAAAGATAGACTCTATAAATTTAAGCTTGATCTTGAAAGCCCGACAACTGAAGGTGGGCCTTATGTTACTTATAATAAATCTGATATAAATTCATTATTATATGTTCCTAATGATTTAGCTGGATCATCTTCATCAAATGGTAGTCAACTTGATTATGCCAACCCGAATTTCTTAAGACCAGGCAGTTCATTTAATACCGATGTCCCACATATTCCGTATGCACCAACAGTGTTGACTAAATCATCACTTGATATCTTGATTGATTTATCGGTTGAATTAAGCCCTTGAGATATTACTTATGCTAGTTTGCCTGAAACGCAAAGAGCTAGAGTCGCGCAAATATTTAAGCGTGTATCAAAAGAAATGCAAGCTACCCAATATTTAATTGATATTTCTAAGTTAAAAACTGGTAAGGATTATTTAAATGTTGAAGATAGTGACATATCAAATATTATTGCCGTTACTGATTTGGAAAAATTTCAAAAAGATCTTGCCAATAATAAGCCAGAAGATATAAAAAATCGTACGAGCTTCTTTTATTTCACTTCGTCGTCTTTATATCAAAACAATCAATCCAACGGAAGAATTAGCGAACAATTTAAATTTATTGAATGAGATCCCATTAATGAAACATACTTTAAACCAAAATCTGTTTCAACATCGAGATATAGACAGGAATATCGTAATTTCTTGGTTAATGCCTACCGTCGTATTGAAGGTCTTGATTTCTTTGTATCATTTGGCGGTATTTATTGAAATGATGTAACTAATGAAAAATATACTTATGCTAAAACACTATATAATAATAAAGAAATAAAGATTTATGGATATTATGGTGATAGTAGATTCATTTCAATGCACAATGCTAATAATGAAGATTTACAACAAAAATTAGCTAACTATCAATATAATGAAAATACTACAATCCCATTGATTGTTAATACTGTTGCCCAAAAAAGATACAATCTTTCTATTGGTTCGAAAATTGAATTTGATTTATTAAACCATGTTGATCGCTTTAGTTATCGTGCGTTAAATCAAAAGCCACCAAGAACTAAATATACCTTTGAAGTTATTGATATATCCGAAACATACATTAATAGTGAATTTATTACAAGAAAGGACATCTTAGACAAAATTTTGGGTTATGACACATTGACTACTCGTTTGCAAAACGCACGTAAACAAGAACTAGAAAATGCTATATTCTTAAACCCACAAAATAAACAAAAAATTACTAGAGACTTTAGACGAAAATATGAAGCATTTAATGGTATTTTATCTAGTGATACAACACCAGTCCAAACAATCGATACCTTAACTACTTATTCATCAACCGGTTTTTGAGGTGCGACTTCTTCATTTGAAGTTGAGGGTGCAAGCGATCAAACTGTTTGAGAATTCTTTAAACGCATATTTATATCTAATAAAGATCTAAATTATATATCCGTTTATGAACACAATATTGATTCCTATAATGAAGCACACCCTGGAGCTAAATTAAGATATAAAGACGTATTATTTAGACTTCTTAATATAAATGAATCTCAATATGAAAAGATTGTAAAACAAGCTAATTCAAATGAAGAATTTAAAGGTTTAGCACGCAGTATTCTTACGAAATTTTATGGAATACAACCCGATACTATTTATGGTAAAAATATTATGTATGGCGCCTCATTTAACGTTAATAGTAAAGATATTGAGGCGGGCTTTATAGCTGATATTTCTGAAACTGTAAATGTTATTCTAATAGCCTTTATTGTTATGTCGCTATTGATTTCCATTATAATATTAATTGTTATTACTAATATTATGATTGCCTCAAATCAAAGAGCAATAGCTACGTTTTCAGTTTTAGGTTATACTAATCGCGAAAAGATTTCACTATTCTTTGCTAACTTTGTTCCGACTATAATATTTGCTTGTTTATTAATGATACCTGCAACATTACTATTGATTTCGGTATTTAATGCATTTATGATGGCTACATCTCAAATTGTCTTGCCACTTGTTTTACACTATTCAACAATTATTATCTCAGCAGCAATTTGCTTAACAGTGTTTATTCTGACCTCGATGGCTACTTGAAAGAGTTTAAATAAAATTAAGGCCATTGACACCTTGAAAGGAAAATAATGTGAAGAAGAAATAAAAAAGTTGAATCTAAAAATGAAGATTTAAATGTTTCCATGAATAATAAAAAAGAGACATCAATAGCTTCGAATGCTGATGGGATATCAGGACATCCATTAGATAGTGCAACGCTAAAAAAATATAAATTAGCAAATAATAAACCTCGAAAAAAAGATGGATTAGAAAAGGAAAAGAATAGCGATGGCAATATTGTTGAAGTCTTTGATGTTAAGAAAACTTATTTATCAGGAAACGTTGCAACCGATGTTCTAAAAGGTGTATCTTTAACCATAAAAAAGGGCGAAATTGCAATATTGTATGGTAAATCAGGGTCAGGAAAATCGACGCTTTTAAATATAATAAGTGCACTAGATAGACCAACTAGTGGTAAGGTTATTGTTAATAATATAAATTTGCCTTATCTAAATGAATCCAGACAAACGCTATTTAGACGTGATAATATTTCATTTATTTTTCAAAACTATAATTTATTGCAAAATCTAAATAGCTATGATAATGTTGAGACCGGCGCTTATTTACAAAAGGACAAGTCAAAACATTTGGATATTAAGAAATTATTTAAGGATTTCGACCTTGAAGAATGTATGTTTAAATACCCTTCACAAATGTCGGGCGGTCAACAACAACGTGTTTCTATCCTAAGAGCAATAGCTAAAAATTCTGATATTCTTGTTGCTGATGAGCCAACCGGTGCTCTTGATGAAAAAACGGGATGAATTGTTTTAAAAATTCTTCAAGAAATCAACCGCGATTATGGAACTACGATAATTATTGTTTCACATGATGCTGATGTTGCACAAATTGCGGATAAAGTTATTTATCTTGAATTAGGACATATTAAGGATATAAAACATCAAGAACGAAAATGATTAATAAAAAAGGAAAAAGAAAATTAAAATGATTATAACTATATTATTTATTATATTTGGATTAATACTATCAACTGCTATTATTACTCTATCAGCATTTTTGCTATCAAAGAAAATTAAAAAATCTTACATAGTATCCTCATATTGCATGTTATCATCCTGCTTACCAATATGGATTGCTTTATTTATCTCTGCATTCACATTGACGAAAATAGTATTACTTGTATTCATATGTATTACGCTAATATTAATAATTGTTTCAGCAATTGTATTTGGTATTGCTAGAATAAAAGTTGCTACTCAAACCAAAAAAAGAAGAATAGCTGAAAAAAGAGCGTAATTAGTTGAAGAAAAAAAGCCAGTAATAAACTGGTTTTTTATTTTAATTTAAGAAAATCTTAATTATTTATCATCGTTGTTAGAAACACTTTTTATAATGTCGATACATGAGCCAAAGTGATATGGAACTGCAATTTCTTTAATGTTTTTTCAATCACTTCCAAAGATGTTTCTTAAATAATTTTGATATTCATTTATAACATGAAGTTTTAGTCCATCTTTTTCAAAAATACGAATGTTATAGTTAGTATTTGTTAATCATTTTGTTAGAAAAAAATGATTAATTATTGGTGATGTTATAACAAAACCTTCATACATATCATCGTTTAGATCATTTACTAAATCCTTATAGTTTATCGATTTTTTTAAAGCCTTTAGGAATTTAGAAATAATAATTTTGTTTTTAATTTTAGGAATATTTGAATAATTCATAGTGGCATAATATTGTATAAAGCTTTTACTTTTATTAGTATATTTATACATCTTTTTTATTTTTTTAATCGTTGTGGGAATGATTAAATTAATATCAACAAAAGGGCAATCATTGTATATATTTTTACTATCTTCAACAAATTTATTTTGTAACGAATAATAGTCAGAGTGTTTGACCGAATCAATTACCTTGTGAGGATATAATTGTCTTAGTTTTTCATATGATTCAAAAGTCATCATTACTTCATAATGATCAGTTTCATTTCAATATTCCAGGTTATTAACCACTGCTAAAAGACTATTAAAATCAAGACTATATCAGAGCTCATGCTTACTACAAATATTAATAAATTCTTTCAAGATGTCAAGTTTATGGTTAAAAATTTTAGTCATATTTTAAAATTATAATTTAAATTTATTTTTACCTTAATTTATTTAATTTGCTAATTCTCTACTAAATATTGCTTAAGCTGCCTGTGTTAACTTGGTTTTGTTGTTAGTAAAATATATGTAAAAAGTGGTAAAATTTTGTTATCTTATTTAATTAATTAAATATGAATATTTTTATTTGTACATTACTATATTCAGAATGAAAGGCAAATATGTCAGAAAAATTTAAAAAACAAATAACCACTGAACAAAAAGCTAAGAGAAAAAAGGTCATTTGAGGAACTTTTTGAGCAACCGCCATTTCAGCTGTTTTAGCAGCTGGTATTTCTATTCCACTTGTTCAAGCTTCGAAGGCCCTACCTGCTCCAACTCCGATATTGGATGAAAAAAGCTCAATTATTAAAATCATTCAACCAGATGGTTCTATTAAAACTTTAACATATGGCGAGCTAGACAAAAATCCTACTCTAACAAATAAAAACAAAAATATTTTTGATTCTATTGAAAAAAACATTGCCAAATATCTTTATGAGAAAGAGTATGAGGCTTCTTTATGATATCAAGCAGTTTATAATGCCGACAAAGCAAAAACAGATGAAAAATCTTTTGCCCTAGATTCGATTGATAAAATTAAAGAAAAAGTGCAAAAAGAAATTGATGATTTAAAAAGACAGTATCAAAAGCAATATGGCCTTGAACAAAAATGAGAAGAAAAATTCTTAGAAGAGATTTCGAAGCCATCATGAGGATCATCAAAAAATGAGAAACAAGCTTTGGAATACCGAGTTAATTTAGAAATCAACAAAAATGCTTATCGTAGATATAAAACCGAAGTTAATACTGATTGAACATACAATGAATTAAAAAATGGTATCCTAGCCAATAAAGATGTTTTTTATGAATACAATGGCAAAAAAGTTGAAATAGCTAAAAAAGGCCAAAAAATATTTTTGCCTTTTGCTCATGAAAACAAAAATTATGTATTGCCAGCAGAGGATTCAATTGAGTCACAAACAAATTCACAAGCTTCAATCAAAATTCCGATGTTTGTTACAACATCATTTGTTAAGGAATTTAGAAATCCTGAAAGATTTATCAAGCCTTGAATCGACAGAAAACAAGCCATTTTATCAGAATTTTCATTATCTGCTCATCAAGATACAACTGGTGCTGAAAAACCATGAGTTGTAACAAAGGCCGAAATAATTAATCTTCTTAAGTTTTCAGCATATCCGGAAGATAATACTCACAATAAATTAAAACTTGCAATTGATGCATTAAATGATTTTAGAGGATTTAGCACATTAATAAAAAATGATAACATTACTTCAGATGATGAAAGACATGCAAAAAATGACCAGACATTAATTGAATATTTATCAGCCGATAAGGCAAATGCTTCAAAATTTGGATCAAAGGGTTTTGTTAATTTAAAACAAGCAATTTCTTCAAGTGAACCATCTTCATACTTTGGACTACTATCAATTTTACTAGGTGACGCACAAATTGATAAAGGTATTTATAAATATACTCAAAAGAATAATTTGTTTAAGGATTTAAAGAAAAAGCTAATTGAGGTTTTAAAATCGCTTAGTGGTTATAGTAATCTTGAAACAGATTTTAAGAAAAAACTTGAGAGTGCATTGAATGCAGATCCTGTTTCAAAAGAAAAAAATGCTGATTACGTTGAGGAATATGCTAAGTATAATAACGAAGTTGAGAAAATAATTAATAACCTTGAAGATAAGGAATTTAACAAATTATTTGGTAATGCATTTAAAGATGTATTTGTGAATGGTAATAAGGACAATAAAATTAACGCTATTTACAAGGTCGGGGAAAATTTTGTTTCAGTATCTCCAAAAGGAATATTAATTCAAAATTTACACAAGTTTGATACAGTGGAAGCCGTTCAAAAATTAATTGTTAAAGATTTAGCAATTAAATCAAAAGCAAATTACAAAAATACATTTACTAGTGAATTATTCAATTTAAATACTATTTTTGCCGATATATTAGATACTACATATCAAATTAACGATCTTCTTTCACAAGATACATTCAAAGAATATTTAAAACAACAAAAATTTACTCCTATTGATTCGGATAAAGAAAAAAACTTTGATGATGCAGATATTAAAGGAGCTTTAAACTATATTTCAACACTAGAGCAAACAAATAAGGCAACTATTGTAAATAAAAAATATGGTCAAATAAAAGATTTTATTAAGAAACAAATTAATGATAATCTTGTAGCTGATTTCGAATATGAAACAAGTACAAATAAATTTATAATTAAACCACATGATAATAAAGATATTATTTCTTATTTATTTGACATCATAGTTAAATATGTTTTAGAATAGAAAATTTTTATAAGGAAAGGAAAAAAATGAAAAAACTTTCAAAAGTATTGCTTAGTTTATCACCTCTAATATTTTCTGGTGTTCCATTACTAGTATCATGTGCAAATAATAAATCACAAAATAATGCTGAAACCCCGGGTTATCAATCAGGTTTTTTAAAACAGCAAACATCAAAGAATCAAATGATTTTATCAGTTGTTGATACATATCTTGAAAAATTTTATGTTAATGATTTAAAAAATATTAATCAAAAAGACAAAATTGCTTTTGCGATTGAAAATAAAAATAATCAGCTTCATAAAGATTTATATGACTTATTTAAATATTATGCTTCTGTTTCACTAAATACTGATGCTCAAAAGTTTTGAAATCTAAAACATGATTTTATTCGATTAAATATTGATACTAGCGCCTATAATCCAGCCCCTGAAAATATTCCTAGCGAAGATGAATTTATATTTTTAATGAAGAATTCTAAGTTCTTGCAGGAAAATCTTAGATTAGAGTTAGAAAAAATGCTAGTTTCTAAAATTTATCTATTAAAATCAAGAGATGAGTTTAAAAAACTATCCGTTAATCAAAATGGCCTAGATAAATATCAAGTAAGTCTTGAAGAGGAAATAAAGAAAGATTCAACTACATTGTTAAAAAAAGATATTTATGATGCCCTTGATTTTTCAAGTAATAATCTTTATCTAATTAAGTATCTTCTTGAAAACCCCCTTATCCAAAGATGATCATTTACTGATACAAAAGATATGAATTTAAGAATTGGTAAGGCAAATATTTCAACCTTTAACGATTTTAACAATCTAGCATCATATAATCCTAAAAAAACTCAACAGTATGATTACAATCCGGTTGCCAAATATCCTGAATATATTTTAAAAACTGGTGCTTCAGAAGGATTTGAACTTAAAACATTAAGAGCATTTAACGGAATTGTTGCTAATTCGGAAACAACAGGCGATTTATCAAACTCATTTTACACAGCCAAAAAATTTACTTCACCTGTTTTTGGTTTTGTAGATCCAAAAACTAAAAAAGTATTAGACCAGGACTATTTTAAATTAGCAAAAATTCTTGCTCAAGAAAAGAAGTTACCAAAAATTAAGGCCACAGCATCGCTTAAATCTAAACAAGATAAGGAAGAAAATTTAAAAGTATTTAATGCTAAGGATATTGAATTCGAAGGCCTTACAAGACAAAATGATAATGAAAAAGTATTTACTAAAGAAATAACTTTAGAAAACAAAAAATATACTCTTATGTTTGAATTAAAAGACTCGATAACTTTTAGTGGTCAAATTCTAAGAGCACCAATGAGATTGAGTATTAAGGAACTTGGATCGAGACATTATTACGATTTTAGTGCTGAATTAGAATATAAGGATAAGAAATTTATAGACCAAACTAATGCAAATGATTATAACCTAGATAAGTATCCAACATTTATCGATGTTATTAATGATAAAAAAATTGATGCTTCATATGTAATTAAATTAGTACCATTATATTTATCTAAAAAAGTAAAAAATCTAAAAAATGAAATTGTTGATAAGAAAATTTTTACTTTTGAAAATACCCCATGAAATGATGCAACGCAACAAAGTATTATTGCTAACTATATTGTTGTCTCAAAAGGAAACACTTTGTTTAGAGAGGCTAATAAATACATAATAGACAATCTAGGATTTAAGTTAACAGAGCTAAACCCAATTGTTTTAGAATTATTTAAAGTGGAAGGATTAATTTAAAAAAAGAAAATTATGGAAAAAGATACATTCCAGAGAATTATTGATAGAGAAATACCCGCAACAATTATTTATGAGGACGCTGATGTTATTGCTTTTCTAGATATTGATCCAGTAGAAAAAGGCCATTTCTTGGTTGTACCAAAAGAGTTTTCGCAAAACTTATATGATATCGAAGAGGAAGACTTGGTTAAATTGGTCAAAAAAGCTAGAAAATTAGCTTTATTACAAACAGATAAGCTTAATGCTTCTGGTTTCAAATTAGTTATAAATAATAATGAAGCTGCTGGACAAGCAATTTTTAGAACACATATTCACATCATTCCTTATTACGATTAGGATATTATTTTGAAAGATTATATAAATTTATGGAAAGAAAATATTCAGAACAAGAACAAATAAGAAGAAACAAAATTTCAATCTTAGCGCAAAAAAATATTAGAGCATTTAATTCAACTATTAGACCAACAATTTCATCGCAAGAAATAATGAAATTGTATGAAAGTAAAACAAGAGAAGCAATTGATGCTGAAAATAAATTTGTTGTCTTTAATGGTAGGGTTGTCGCTCAACGTGGTCCTTTTTTAGTATTACAGGACCGCAATGGTAAAATGCAAATTTATATTGATAAAAAAATATTAGATGAATTTTCTCAAGAAGTTTTAAAACAATTAGATCTAGGTGACATTATTAGTGTTGAGGGTTTTATCTCTAAAACCCATACCGAAGCATTAATGATCAAAGCCTCAAAACTTGTTTTATTAACAAAGTCATTAAAGCCATTACCTGATAAATACCATGGTTTAGTTGATGCAGAAGAAAGACGTAGACATCGTTATGTTGATACAATAGTTAATGAAGAATCAAAAAATACTTTTATCTTAAGAACCAAAATTATTAAAGGTGTACGTGAATTTTTTGATAATTTAGATTATCTCGAAGTTGACACTCCTGTATTGCAACCAATATTAGGTGGAGCTGCAGCTAGACCTTTTAAAACATTTTATAATGCTTTAAACCGTGAATTCTATTTAAGAATAGCCACAGAATTGCCATTAAAAAAATGTATTGTTGGTGGTCTGGAAAGAGTTTATGAAATTGGACGTATTTTCCGTAACGAAGGGGTTGATAGTACACACAATCCTGAATTTACCTCAATTGAATTTTATGAAGCATATTCAGATATGTGAGGAATGATGGAAAGAACGGAAGGCGTATTTAAACACTTAACCACAAAGTTAAATATTAAAAATGTTAAATTTAACGGCTATGAAATAGAATTTAAATACCCTTTTGCAAAGATTAATATGGTTGATGCTGTTTCGCAAAAAATAGGAATTAATGTCCGTAATTTAAGTGATGCTCAGGCCCTTGAATTAGCTAAACAACATGGAATCAAGACGCAAAAATATTATAAGTTAGGTCACGTTATTAATGAACTATTTGAGAAATATATCGAAGAAACATTAATACAACCTACATTTGTTTATGGTCATCCCATTGAGATTAGCCCCTTAGCATTTAAAGAATTAGATGATGACCGTTTTACTCAAAGAGCAGAATTATTTATTGGAACCAAAGAATTTGCTAATATGTTTACTGAGCTTTCAGATCCTATTGATCAGCTAGAAAGATTTGAGTCCCAACTTGAGGAAAGAGAAAATGGTAATGAAGAAGCAAACGAAATTGATTGAGATTTTGTTAACGCTTTAGAATATGGTCTTCCGCCAACAGGTGGTTGCGGAATTGGGATCGACCGTTTGGTAATGCTTCTAACTCAAAATGATTCAATTAGAGATATTCTCTTATTTCCACAATTAAAAGAAATAAAATAATTTTAAATAAAATATGTTCCACAATAAAGGACATATTTTATTTATTTAAAAATGTGTTAATATTAATATAATATAACTAAAATAAACTTATGGGAAATAAAACGTTTACTCAAACAATCAAAGAAGAAATTATAAATAGACCATTAAAAAAACAAGATAAATTAAACTTGTTAAGTGGTGTTTTTGCTACGTCAAAAATAGAAGAAAATGCTTTTAAATTAATCATTAATAATAAAATAATATTTGAATTTATTAAGCAGCTTTTAGTAGAACAATCAATTCCTTATTTTTTAGAAAGAAAAAATGAATTTGTTATTAAAATTGTAGATTTTTATAACGGAAAATTAAAATATGAACGTGAATATTTTTCTGGCATCTTTTTAGCATCGGGCTCAGTCTCAAATTTTGAGAGTTCTTCAAATCATCTTGAATTGAAGTTTTATAATTTTGATAATGCTTTACAATGTTTGACTATACTAAATAAATATAATCTTGAATTTAAATTATTAAAAAGAGAAAATAAATTTTTAATTTATTTAAAAAAAATTGAACATATTTGTGATTTTTTGAAAGCCATTGAAACGGTTAATTCATATTATCAACTTGAAGAATATAAAATTGAACGAGATTATTTTAATAATATAAATCGCATTACAAACTTTGATATATATAATCAACAACGAATTGCTAATGCTAATATCCAGTTTTTAGAAAACTATGATTTTGTGCAAAAAAATAACCTAACATTTCTTTTTACTAAGCAGGAATTAGCTTTTTTTAAAATTAAAAAAAATAATCTTGATAGTAGTCTATCTAACCTGGTGGAACTATTGGCTAATAAAAAAATTTATAAGTCAAGATCATCATTAAATCATTCGTTAATAAAATTAAGAACATTTGTGAAGAAATATAGTTCAAAAAATGTTAAACTAGCCAAAACCTAGAAAAAATAATATATTTTAAAATTAATTTGCATAAGTTTCTTAGCAATTTAAACACTATTTTTGGGTTTAAAATCGAATGAATTGATAAAAATCCGTCGCTTTTATTAAATTAATAAAATTTAAAAAGTAGTAAAATTTATATTGTGAATTACACAAATCAAAACTCACATTTCACAACTGAACAATAACGATTAGTTTTCTGATCGTTATTGTTTTTTGTTTTTAAGTAAAAAAATGAAAGGATAAATAATGAAAAGAAGTAATAAAATTTTATTCTCATTAAGTGGTTTATCACTTTTTGCAGTCCCTATGTTTTTGGCATCATGTGGTCCTTCACATTCTAGTGCTAGATATGACCAAGTTTATGATGGCAAATTAAAAATTGCTACTGGTTTTTCTGAAAATAATGTTCAAGGTATTGGATTAAAAACTATTGTTAGTGAATTTAACAAATGATTAAAATCTGGTTCAGCTGAAGAACAAGCTAAAAAGACTGAAAAAGGTTATTTACCTGTTGAAATCGTTTTTACACCAAATGGTTATTCAACAAATGCCTTAGAAACTAAATTAAGTGCAAAAGAAACAAAAGAATTTTGAAATATAATGATTAACTACCCAACTGCTGCATCTATATTGGCAAAGTTGGACATGAATTTGGCTTTACCAAATGATGTTTATGAAAATTTGAATATTGCTGAAGCATTTAAGCATGTTAATGATGAAATTGGTGGTAATCTAGAATCAAAAGAAAAATGAGTAGTGCCATTTTCAAGATCTTCTGAAATGCAATCAGTTAATAAAGTTCTTTTAGGTAAATTATTAAAAGAATTAGAAGATGCTGGTGTAAAAATGGGCGAAGATGCTTCAACCAAAAAAGTTAAAGAATACATTGATTATTACAAAAAAACATCGAAGAGTGATGCTCGATACGTAGACACTGAGTGAGCAAAGAGCAAAGCTACTGATATGGAAGCTGCTAAAAAAAGTATCTTAGAACTAAATTTAACACTTGATGACTCTATTTTTCAAGAATATGATAAGTTAATTAATTTTGCTATTGCTGCCAAAAAATTATATCCAAGTGATTTAAATAAACCTATTTTAGGCATTGACTCATTAGCATCAGTTGTTAATGTTATGAATGTTGCTATTACCAAGGGTAATGTAAGTGAACAATATATTAATCCTTCATCAGGTCATGATCTTACTGGTGGGTATGATTATGAATCGTTTAAACAAAATGGCACATTCCAAAATGAATTATTTAAAAAAATAACAAAAACTATTTTTGATGGTATTAAATCTGGAGCAGTTTGAATTGGCGGTGGTGGAGCTTATGGTTCAAGCTTATTAACTAAACATAATATGGCAATAAGCATTGGTTCAACAGCCGGATACTCACATACATATATAAGTGGTAATACAGAAACAATAAACTATATTAAGGATCAAAAAAATAAAATTGAAAAATTATATGAACTTGTAAATAAAGGCGAAAATGATGGCAATGATGTTGTATTAAAATTCAAATCAGGAACACATATAAATAATATCTATGCAAATAAATTATCACAAGGTACTACTGTTAGCCAATATGATAAACAATTAGTATCTAATGAAGTCGGGACAAAATTAGCTAATGAATTTAAGAAAAATAATAATTATCGCTTGTTAGCCGGAAGCGTTGAAAACAAAAACCTAGTTTTAGCAAGTACACTAAAAATTGCACTTAGTGATGATGAAATAAAGAAAGTAGTTTCATTAGGTACAACATTTGCTAATGATGGAAATTCATATGTATTAGTTGATAAGAGTTTAATTTCACAATTAGTATTTACCGCTGATAAATTATTGAATTTTGAAGATGCTGATTGAATTAGTACTCCATTGGTTAAAGATGCTTCTAAAGATAAAAAATCAGTATTTATTCAAGGGCCTTCACTTGTTTTGATTCATGCTAATGAAAAAGAAGATAAGGCAACCCAATTATTTGTACAATGATTGTTTAAGGAAAAAATAGCATCAATAAGTTTTACAAATAAAGGTAAAGCTATTAAATATGATGATGTTAAGCCAATTGATGCATTTAATTACTTTGGTAGCTATATTTCGCCAACTGCAGATTACATTAATCAAGATGTAAAAAATATTAAACGTTTAAATAGAGCATCAAAAATTGCATTTGAAAACTTCAAAAAAATCCAAACAAACAGCAATGAATATCAACCAGCAGAAGACGTTTATTCAACATCTTCTGATAAACTAAGAGAATCAATTGGTTCCGCTGGTAGAGCTATTGTTAACAAAGTTTTAAATAAAAAACCAGTTAAATTTGAAGATTTTATTAATGAAATTCTTAAATTATTTGCATAATATCAAAATAAAAAAATACAAAATTTTTGTGTTTTTTTAACAAAAGGGAAGAAATGAAAAAAATAAAATTATTTTTATTAGCACCAATTTTTACCTTTCCACTATTGTCCGTTTCTTGTCAAAATGAAAAAACAAAAGAATACTATGATAATTTAAAATTAAATGCTACTTTTTTATTTGAACCTAGCAATTATCACAGTGTTGGGAAAACATTAGATAATGTTATTGAAACTGAAATTATTGATGATGTGGAAAAAGGGACAACTAAAAAAATCGCTTTATCATTATGAGAAAACTTTGGGGCTGTTGAGGGGCAAGTAACTCAAGTATTTGATGGTGATACTATTGAAGTTACAATCAAAAAAAATCTGACCTCAAAAACAACCTTTGAGAATGGACAAAAAATTAAGATTAGAATTCCATTAATTGATACTTTAGAGCAAAATACTAAGGATACAACAGAGCGTGAAAGAAAATTATCAAATCTTGATAGTGCTTATGTTGAGGGTATTCTTCAAGGTAAAAATGTAAGACTGGTATCTGATAATTGGTCTAATAATTCATATAGTAGATACGTTGCGTATGTATTCTTTGGCGATTCATTTGAAAAAAACTTTAGTATCGAAATGTTGGCTAATGGTTGGACATTACCAAGAATTGACGCTTTAGATTTTAAAACATTTGTTAATGATTATGAAAAAACCGAAAAGAGCGCAGTATTGTCTTATTTATTACCTTATGCTGCAAGGGCTTTTAATGACGGATATTTCAACAATAAAGGATTTTATGCTAAAGAAGGTGTTAATATTTCTGTCGGCGGTCAAGACCTTAACCTTAAATTTAAATTGCCAGTTGATTTATCAAAAGAATATCAAGCCCATGGCTCTGATTTGATTAATGATGCATATCAATTTATGTATCCATTTAATATTGAGAAAAAAAATAAACAAAAATTTGTTAATCCACAAAATAATATTTTTGAATTTTTAGGAACTAAACAATCAAAGAAAGAAGTAAAATAAATGAAAAAGGAAAATAAAAAAATAACGCAAAGCCATATTCACGGTTTTTCTCAAGAACGTTATCAGGCTAAAAAATTAGTTCCTGCGATCGAAGTCAAGGATTTAGTCATTGACTTTGGTGAATCACTAGCTGTTGATAATGCTTCTTTTGCGATTGAAAAAGGAGAGTTAGTTACATTACTAGGCCCTTCAGGTTCAGGTAAAACTACTACTCTGAATGCCATTTCTGGCTTGTTGCGTCCTACAAGTGGAAAGTTATTTTTCTCTGGTGTAGATGTTACAAAGTTTTCACCTCAACAAAGAGAATTGGGGTTAGTGTTCCAAAATTACGCTTTATACCCTCATATGACTGTTTATGATAACATAGCATTTCCACTATTGAATGATAAACACTGAAAAGAAGAAATTATTGAAAAATCAAAATTAGCTCAACAAAAAATATTTGAACTAATATTTAAGTTCTATGGTGTTTCTGAAGAACTTATTTCTGAAACAAGAACAAAACTATACCACACTATTGATAATCCGCGCGAAACAAGAAATTATTTAACTGAGTTAAAAACACAATATAACAATATTATTGATAATGAAGTAAATAACTATAATTTCATTGTTACTAAAAAAACGGCTATCTTATCTAATTTAACTAAAAAAGTTTTAAAAGATATTAAAGATGTTAGGGAAGAAACAAATAAGTTACTTAATGACTTAGAAATTGAACGCGCTGCAAGAATAAGTGAAATTAAAGAACAAATTGAAATTATGATGGTTAGAGATAAGTCAGGGTGTGGTGATTTATTTGAAAAGCAAAAGAGTATTATAGTTGAATTTTCTAATAAAAGAAAAGAAATTAAACAACATCTTAAAGAAAAGATTAAGAATCTTAAAAATGAGTATGTTAAAAGATATAATGAAAGTAGACTTGAATATACTCAAAAGGTCAATGAAGCAAAACAAATTTTGAGAGAAAAAATTGTTGTTCAAAAGATCGATCCTATCGGAATGCAAATTAAGCAAATTAAGGAACGTTTAAAACATACGAAGATTGAGACGGAAACAGTATACAAAGAAGCTATTCGTTCTTTAATTATTCCAATTTTAGAAAGCAATAATATAAAAACAAGAAATTTAAAGAAGTCATTAAATGAATTAATTGCTTTATTGCCAGATGATTTACAAAAAGAAATTAGAATTTTAGGCAAAGATGTTTTAACAATAGAAGAAGCAATTATTAGAGATGTTTTAGATGTTGCTCAAAGAGTTGAAATTACTAAAAATTTACGTAAGAGACCAACGCAGTTATCAGGGGGGCAACAACAACGTGTTGCTATTGCTAGAGCTATTGTTAAGAAACCAAAGATTCTTCTATTGGATGAACCATTATCAAACCTTGATGCTAAGCTACGTGTTTCTACAAGAAAATGGATACGTTCTATTCAACAAGAACTTGGAATTACAACAGTCTTTGTTACCCACGATCAAGAAGAAGCTATGTCTATTAGTGACAAAATTATTTGCATGTCTACTGCCAAAGTTCAACAAATTGGCGCTCCAATGGAACTTTATTTAACGCCTAAAAATGAATTTGTTGCTAAATTCCTTGGTGTTCCTGAAATGACTATTTTTGAAACACCAATTAAAGATGGATATGTATATTACGAAGGACAAAAATTAATTAAAGCCCCTGAAAATTACAAAAAAGCAACTATTGACTTAGGATTTCGCGGTGAATCGTTGGTTGAAGACGAAAACGGAATTATTACTGGTGATATTAAATTAGTTGAATATCTAGGAAAAGAAATCCAAGCCCAAATTTATATAAAATCAATTGATAAGATTGCTAATGTTTTCCTTTCGGCTAAAACAAAATATGAAATTGGTGAAAACGTTAGATTAAGTATTAAAAGAAAAGAATTGTACCATTTGTTTGATGTTGATACAAAGGAAAGAGTTTAATGAACACTTACTTTTGAAAAAAATATCGTATCAAAAAGACAGGGGAAGCTCTAAGTATATTAAATACTAAGACACCATTTTGAAAACCATTTTTATTGATGTTGCCTTCCTTAATTGCCTTGGCGTTTATGATTATTATTCCATTTATTCTTGTTATTATTGTATCATTCCGTGCCCCAACATCATTTAGAGGATTCGGATGATCAATAGCAAATTATTATCAAACAAAAGGAAAAGCAGGGGTTTTTAATGATCCTAAATTTGATGTAGCAGTTGTTAATTCATTGCTATATGCTGTTGTAGCTCTACCAATAGGGCTTTCAATATCAATATTAATAAGTTCTGCTATTACAACGGTAATTAGAAGATATGCACGTAGTTTTTGACAAACTGTTTTCTTCTTGCCATACATGACTGGTGCTGTAGCTGTTTCGCTAACATTCTCAGCTATTTTTGGTAAAACAAGTGAAGGCGCTATCTTTCCACTGTTGTATGGTTCAGGTAATAGATGAAATCCCTTTATAGTGATCTTGATCCGTGGAATTTGAGGAGGATTGGCCTTTCAAGTGTTAATTCTAACCACATCAATGTTATCAGTTAATCCTGACTTATATAAATCGTCAGCAATTGATGGCGCAAGTAGTGGGTCTCAATTCTTTAAAATTACCCTACCTTCAATTCAAAAAACAATTTCATTCTTATTTACGATAGGAATTATTAATGGTATTAAGGTCTTTCCGTTGGCCTTATATAATAACGATGCCTCAGCTTCTATTACAGAAAATGGTAGTACGTTATTGCTTTACATTTTTCAAGCAACAAAATCTGGAGAATTCGGAAGAACCGCTGCTGCTTCAGTGTTCTTATTTATACTAGGTACCTTAGTTTCATTTACATTGAAGAAATCAGTATCATCAATTTTTAAACTAAAAACTAAATTGGGAGAAAGAAATGTTATCAACAAGCTTAAAGCTGAGATACAAAAGAGAAAAATCAGCTTTAAAATCTAAACAAGAATTAATGTCCAAGCCTTATTCAACAACAAATGTATGAGGCAAAATATTCTCTTGATCATTTAAAATTGCTATATTAACATTCTTTAGTTTCTTAGTTGTTCTTCCGTTTTACTTTATGATTGAGCAATCGCTTGTTGATCCAAGGTTTTATGGCCAACCAGGTTCAAAGATTGCTTGATGACCATTTGATTATGAAAAATTCTTGTCAAATGGTAAAGAGTTTGGCGGCAATTTGGGAACTAGTTTTTACTTTAGTAATTTCCTACAATCACTACAGGAAGGTTATCTACAAGCACTAGTATTCACAGCTGGATTTACAGCTTTATCTGTTGTTGTCAGATTATTCTTTGCAACTACACTTGGTTATGCATTATCTCTTAGAAATTGAAGAGGAAAAAATGCATTTTTCGGAATGCTATTATCATTGTTAGTTATTCCTGAAATTACTTTATTGTCTTTACAATATACGTTAGTTTCTAAAGCCGGTTGAATCGGTACTAAAAATCCATTAATTATTATTTCAATGGTTGTCCCATTTGCTACATCAATTTTTAATGCATATATGTATAAAAACGCTTTTGAAGCTATTCCAAATTCAGTTAAGGAATCATCAATGCTTGACGGGGCAAGTGGAATTAAGTACTTCTTTAATGTAGCTTTACCTATGGTTAAAGCCACAACATGAACAGTTATTATTTTGACCGCTCTTGCTTCATGGAATTCATATACATGACCTGCATTATTGTGAGATGCAGCACCTGGTAAAACTGCTGGTTATTATGCACCAATTAACTTATGATTATTTACAACCGGTAGAGTTGAAGTAGATGGTGGCGAAGCACAAATAATTTTATCGGTAAGAATGGCTGCTACAATTTTAGCTATTTTGCCTATGATGATTGTGTACTTTGTTTTAAGAAAGAGAATTATGGCTGCTATTTCTAGACAAGGAAATGCAACAAAAGGATAAACTATGGATTATAAAAATTACAGTATTATAAATGATCAACAAAAAACAAAAAAAGTTGGAAAAAGAGTTTTGAGTTTTGTAGGAATTTTAACAGTTGTTGTTGCTGGTTTAGTTATACTAGGATTCATAATCTATGGTTTAATTGTTGGTGTAACTAATATATTCACTCAAGACACATTAAGATTATTGAGTTAAAATAGAATATACAAAATCTAATTAAAACAGATCTTTATAATAGGTCTGTTTTAATTTGTCTATTTTTTGCTAAATTTAATATAAAATATTAAATTATGAAATTTTTTAAATTCAAATCAACTGAAATGCGTATTGCAGAGCAAACATTAAAAAAAATTAATCAATTAGAAGAAAGTATTGCCAAATTAAGTGATGAGGAACTGAAAAATAAAACAATTGAATTTCGCGAAAGAATTAGGTTAGGCGAGAGTCAGGACGATATTAGACCTGAAGTTTTTGCTGTTTCACGTGAAGCAACAAAAAGAATTTTAGGCAAAAGACCTTATGATGTGCAAATGATAGGTGGTATTATTCTTGATTTAGGTTCTGTTGCAGAAATGAAAACAGGTGAGGGAAAAACTATTACATCTATCGCTCCCGTTTATTTAAATGCTATTGGTGGCAATAGTGTTATTGTTTCGACAGTTAATGAGTATTTAGCAGAACGTGATGCTGAGGAAATGGGACAAGTTTTTAAATTTCTCGGTTTAAGTGTTGGTATTAATAAAGCACAAATGCATACTAATTTAAAAAGAGAAGCTTATGCATGTGATGTTGTTTATTCGGTTCATTCAGAATTAGGTTTTGACTATCTAAGAGATAATATGGTTATGTCAAAAGAAGAAAAAGTTCAAAGAGGGCTTGATTATATTTTATTGGATGAGGTTGATTCTATTCTAATTGATGAAGCTAAAACACCATTGATTATATCCGGTGGTGATCATGAAGAAAGTACAATGTATACTATTGCAGATTTATTTGTAAGAACATTAAACCAAAATGATTACTTTATTGACGAAGAAACAAAATCTGTTTATCTTACTGATGAAGGAATTGAAAAAGCAAATAAATATTTTAATTTAAGAAATCTATATGATCTTGAAAATTCGGAGCTTGTTCATAGAATTCAAAATTCATTAAGAGCTCATAAAGTTATGAAGCTTGACGTTGAATATATTGTTAGAAATGATAAGATCGAACTCGTAGATTCGTTTACTGGTCGTATTATGGAAGGGCGCGCCTATTCCGAAGGTTTGCAGCAAGCAATTCAAGCGAAGGAAAGAGTTGAGATTGAATCAGAAACAAAGACACTTGCTACTATTACATATCAAAATTTCTTTAGATTATTTAAAAAAATTAGCGGTATGACTGGTACTGCCAAAACAGAAGAAAAAGAATTTATTGATATCTATAATATGCGTGTTAATGTTGTTCCAACAAATAAACCAGTTATTAGAAAAGATGAAAAAGATGAAATTTATGTTGATATGCATTCTAAATGAATGGCCGTTGTTAAAGAAGTAAAAAGAGCCTTTCAACGTAAACAACCTATTTTAATTGGAACAGCACAAGTTGAAGATTCTGAGGTTCTGCATGAATATTTATTACAAGAAGGCATACCACATACTGTTTTAAACGCAAAACAGGATGCTAGCGAAGCTGAAATTATTTCAAAGGCTGGCCAAGCAAGTGCTGTAACTATTGCTACTAATATGGCAGGACGTGGAACGGATATTAAGCCAACAAAAGAAGCTATTGAACATGGCGGTTTATACGTTCTAGGAACGGAAAAAGCCGAATCACGTCGTATTGATAATCAACTTAAGGGTCGTTCTGGCCGTCAAGGGGATATAGGTTATACTAAATTCTTTTTATCGTTAGATGACCAATTAATTTTGAGATTTTCTGTTCAAGATAGATGAAAGGAAATATTTAAGGAATATGGTTCAAATCCTATTCCTGGTGAATTAATTCGTTCAGCATTTTTAAAAGCGCAAAAGAAAATTGAAGGTTTTAACTATGATAGTCGTAAAAGTGTTTTAAATTTTGACGACGTTATTAGACAACAACGTGACCTAATATACGAACAACGCGACTTAATTTTGGAACGAGACGATTTGGGTTCAATTATATACAAGATGTTTAATGTGGCTGTTAAGCAAATTGTTAATAATCCTTATTTTGTTAAGAAAAATGACACAATGGATTTTGATAATTTTGCCGAATATCTAAATCGTAATTTTATGCTATTAACTCAGCATCAATTTGAACCAGGTGAAATTATAAAAATGGATCGTGAAGAGTTAAAAAATTATATAACAAATATCTGAAAAAAAGAATATGACCGTTTAAGACAAAACATAATTGAAAAATATGGTTTAACTTCATTAGTAAAATCAGAAAGAAATATTATCCTAAATGTTTTTGATTCAGGATGGCAAGACCATATTAATGTTATGGACAAATTGCGTCGTAGCACTCATTTAGTTCAGTATGCTCAAAAAAACCCATATCAAATTTACACTAAATTAGGTTCAAAAAAATTTAAGGAACTTACTGATAGAATAGCAATGGAATGTAGTATTAACTTATTGAATAACTATGAGGCATTGCCTTCCTCAAATAGCCAAATTGATTTTCCTTGATTGGCAAATAATATTAATCCAAACAATATTCAAGAAAGCATTAATGCTGCAAATGAATTTATTAACTTTTTACTTGAATCAGAAAGAAAACGGCTAGTTTCTGAAGGAAAAAGTGCAGAAGAAATAGTTGAAATTCTTAATAATCAAAAGAATGAAGTTTTGCGCGAATTTAAACTAAAATTAGAGGGTTTTGATTCCACAACAAAAAAAACAAATTAAATTAATTTGTTCAAAAATATGGCTGTTTTGCCATTTTTTTATTTCTTAGTTTAATGATTGAATAGCGAATTAAATAAAACAAATTTATGTTAGTGATATTTTTGCAGTAAATATGTTTTTTATTAGATCAAGGACGTAAATTAGAATAATGTTAAGTAGTAAAAAGTGCCTTCATAAATGCCTTGGTTTTGTCTAAATTTTGGTCATAATTAGAGCATTAATCGCGAAATTATGCCAAAACAAAAAAAAAAAAAAAATACTATAAAATATGCTTTATAAACTTAATTAAATATAAGGAGCAAAATGAAAAAAAGCAAATTACTTTTTCTAGGATTTTTACCTGTTTTGGCAACACCAATTATGGCTCTATCATGTGCAAATCCCGCTAAACCAGAAGAACCAGAAAAACCAGCTGAACCAATGAAGCCAGAAAAACCAGCCGAACCAAAGAAACCAGAGACTCCAAATGAAGATAAAAATCAACAGTTTGGCGATAATATTAAAATTGTTTATGAAGATTTAAAGAAACATCATTCAAAAAAAGTTCTTACAGACTTAATAAAACAAAATAAACCAATTAAGGATCTATTAATTAAAAATGCAATTAAACTAGACTCAGTTGATTCAATCAATACTAACAATAATCTTATAAATAATATAAAAAATGAAGCACCAAAAATTGAAATTGATTTTGGTGATCCAACTAATGAAGAAATTAAGAATGTAATTGAAAACTTCTATTACAAGAATTTATATAAAGAATACGACAAAACTAAGGATGATGACAATCATGGATTTGATTTTCCATTAGATGATGCATTTTATGGTGATTTAGATATTTTTTCAAAAAATAATGAAAAAGAACATAATGAACCATGGTATGAAGATGATGAAGAAGCCGATAAAACATCTAACAATCCAATACCCCCTGCGGTAAAACAACCAGAAATGCAAAAAAACGCCAAAACTCAACCGAAAGAATCAACACCTAATTTTGACGAAATTATCAAGAATTTATTACAAGGTATTTCACCTTATGCTCCAAACATTGAAATATATGACACCCCCGGTGAAAAAAAATAGAAATTCAAACTAAAAACCAGGTTCATTCTGGTTTTTAATTTGCTTAAGGAAAATATTCATTTTTTTGGTAACTAGTTTGTTGTTATTTATCATTATGTATAAGGCTTTTATAAATTATGAGGTTTTAAACATTTTATTAAAACGAAATGATTAATCTAACTTAATGTAGTATCAAAAAAAATATTAATTTATAATTAGTTATTATGAAAAAAATCGGTGTTTTTAAAAATAACTTAGGATATGGTAATGACCTCTTTGTTTATCAAGATAAGGAGATGTTTAATTATTCTGTTGATACAATTTTATTAGGTAATTTCGTTTCAATTAATCGCAATGTATCGAATATGCTCGAGGTTGGTACAAATAATGGAGCATTATCAATCTTTATGGCTGCCAGATCCAAAAAAATAAAAATTGACGCAGTTGAAATTCAACCTAAAGCAGTTTTGTTGGCTAAGCAAAATGTATGTTTAAATAATTTGGAAGACCAAATAAAAATTTTTGAAGCTGATTTTAAGGAATATGCAAAAGATTATGCTTTTAAATGTGGGAATAATCTTGCTAAGAAATACTCTTCAATTGTTGCTAACCCACCCTACTACAATGAAAACTATAATCAAGTTAGAAAAACTGGTACATATGCGCAAAAACTGGCTACACATGAAATTAATTTAGATTTAGAAACACTTATTTCTTTATCTTCTAAAATAATTGAGCAAAAAGGTTATTTTAGTGTTGTGCTTCCAATTGCTAGATATATTGATTTAATATCATTATTGCGCAAATATAATTTTGAACCAAAAAGAGTGCAACTAGTTTTCACTAGAATCAATTCTCAACCTAAATTTTGTTTAGTTGAATCACGATTTAACTCGGGTTGAGGCACGTATTTTGAACCAAATATTTATCTTCATAATGATGATAAAAACGACCATTCATATCGCCTAGAAACGCAAAAACTTTATATCCCAATGAAACAAAAAGGAGAAAAACATGAATAATTCAAAAAAAACATTTTATATAACTACTCCAATATATTATCCTAGCGGAAATTTACATATTGGTCATGTCTTAACAACGACACTGGCATGAGTTTTTGCAAATTATAAAAAAACTCAAGGATACGAAACTTTATTTGTGACCGGTATTGATGAACATGGTCAAAAAATTCAAAAAAAAGCTGAGGAATATAATTTGTCCCCTCAAGAATATGTTGATATTCAATCTCGGAAATTTATTGATTTATGAGGTTTATTGAAAATTAACTATGATTTCTACAGTCGTACTACAAGTAAACAACATGAACAAGCAATTATTAAAATTTTCGAAAAAATGTACGAAAAGGGATTTATTTTTAAAGATAAGTATGTAGGTCTTTATTCGGTTAGCGATGAAGAATTTTTTACTAAAACACAAGCTATCTATAAAGACGGAAGATATTACCACCCGACATCAGGTCATGAGCTTCAAGAAATTAAAGAAGAAAGCTATTTCTTTGATATGAAAAAGTTGGAACCTTGAATAAATGAATTTTTTGATATAAATTCTAACTTTTTAACTAATAAAAATATTGCCAAGGAGCTAAAGAGTAATTTTCTTTCCAAAGGAATTGAAGATCTATCAATTACTCGGGTTTCCTTTGATTGAGGAATCAATGTACCTAAACAAAAAAATAATGATGAAAAGCAACATGTTATTTATGTTTGATTAGATGCATTATTCAGCTATTTAACTGCTTTGGGATATGAAACAAATAACGATGAAAATTATCATAAATTTTGGCGTAATGGTAATGAACGTGTTCACGTTTTAGCGAAGGAAATTTCGCGTTTTCACTCAATTTACTGACCAATATTTTTAAAATCACTTGATATCAATCTACCGACAAAAGAAGTTGTTCATTCATGAATTATTACTCCCGAGGGTAAAATGTCAAAATCAAAAGGAAACATTGTGGAACCAATTCCCTTAATTAACAAATACGGAGCTGAGGAAATTAAATATTTCTTTTGTTCGCAGGTTAATATCGATAATGACTTTTCTTTTAGTGAAGAACTTTTAATTAACGTGCTAAATGCTGATTTGGCAAATAATTTTGGTAATCTTGTTAATCGTACTATCAAAATGGTTAATCAAAACTTTGCAAATGGCACATACTTTGATAAGAATAATTTGCTTGAAATCGATCAAAAAATATTAGACTCATTAAGTGTTTATTATGAGGAATATAAAAAGGAATTTGATCAATTTCATGCTGATAAGGCAATTAAAAATGCTATTAATTTGTCTTCGAAATTAAATGAATATATAGATTTAACAAAACCATGATTGTTGAAGGAAGATTTAGATAGACTTAATTGCGTTTTAAATACCTTGCTTAACGGGATTTATGGCATAGCCTTAATGTTATCTGTTGTCATGCCTCAAAAGATGAAAAAAATATTTAGTTTTATTAAGATAGATTTGATTAATTACGAACAAATAACTAATTTTGCCAAATTTGATAATTTGTATCCTGAGGCTAACGAGATCTTATTTGCAAGAGTTATTAAGAAATAAGACCATTTTTCATTTATAATATAATTGAAATTATGGAATATCTATAAAAAGCAAAAAAGATTCTTTTTTATCAAAATAAGGAATTTAACAATAAGGAGAACAAGTGAAAAAATCAAATAAATTGCTATTAGCATTGACATCTATTTCGTTACCAGTTATTACAGGAGCTGCGTTGGTTTCGTGTTCAAATCCATCTAACCCAGGGCCTAAAAAACCAGAAAAACCAGCTGAACCAAGCAATCCGCATAAGTCCCCCGGCAAACCTGGCGATCAAGGCAACCCTGAAAATAAGCCAAAAGAAAAACAACCTGATAAGCATGAGACACCAGATCAAGGAAGTAATACTACTCCTCCAATAGTGAATCCCCAAAAACCCGGCGAAGGAAAGCAAGAAGATCAGTCAAGTAAAAATCCTCAACAAGATAATCCAAAACATGACAATAAAAAAGAAGAAAAAAATCCCCAAACACCTGAACAAAAACCTGAACAAACACCCCTCCCAAATGATCCTATGGATAAACATGATGATAAACCAAAAAAGGATGATCAATCAAAGATCAAAAAAGAAGATGATAATATACCAAATGATAAAAATGGCATTATAAAAAAATTTGAAGAGTTACTTGCCTATTATGAAAAAAAATGAAATGATGTTAATAAAAAGATTGATGATTTACAATCTAAACTTAATGGAGATGAAATAAATAAACTAACTAGAGAAAAAGTAGCTCAAGATAAAACAGAACTTTCCTTCTTGCTTAATTTAGCTAACGAAATAAATCTAAAAATTAATAGTAGATTCTCGGAACTTAAAGAAGAAAAAAGTATGCATAAAGATGTTGATGAAGAACTTCTTAGAAAAATAAAAGAACTTATAACGGAATTTTCCAAAGAAAAAGGTGATAAGTTAATTGAAGAATTTTCACAAAAAGCAAGAGCCAAAGCAGAAGAAACATGAACTAAGAACCTTGCAAAGCAGAAAGAATTATATGAAAAACTAATTAAGCTTCTAGAAAAAATAACGGATTCAGAAGCAAAAGAAGAATGGAAGAAAAATATCGAAGATCTTTATAAAAAATTGTCACTAACAGATGAATTATTGCAACAATTAAATAAAACCATTGAATCACAAAAAAAGTAAATTAAATAATAGAAAAGCAACCTTGTCAATTTTAAAAAGGTTGCTTTTAAACTATTTAATAATTACTCATAATGGCTAAATTTATCTAAATTTTTGATAAAATAAAACACATGAAATTTATAGATGAAGTTGATATTTTGGTTATTGCTGGAAAAGGTGGAGATGGGATCATTAGTTTTCGGCGCGAGGCTAATGTTGATAAAGGCGGCCCGGACGGCGGCGATGGAGGAAATGGAGGTTCAATATATTTTCAGGGCGATCCTGGGCAAAATACATTATTGCCATTTTACTACCAAAAAAAGATTGTTGCTAATGATGGGGAAAACGGCAAACCTAAAAATGCTTTTGGCAGAGGCGCTGATGATTTAATTGTTAAGGTGCCATTGGGCACTATGGTTTATAATGATGGCAAGTTAGTTGCTGATATTGTTACAGAAGAAAAATATCTGATTGCTAAAGGCGGTAAAGGTGGTAAAGGCAATTTAAGATTTAAATCATCAAGAAATACTGCTCCAAGAATTTGCGAAAACGGAACATTAGGTGAAAGATTTAATTTGCATCTAACATTAAAAGTTTTAGCTGATGTGGGCTTTGTTGGAAAACCAAGCGCAGGGAAAAGCACAATCTTATCTCAAATTTCTAATGCTAAACCCAAAATAGCCGATTATGATTTTACAACACTTGTTCCACAATTGGGTTTAGTTAAATTTTATGAAAATACTTTTGTAGTCGCAGATTTGCCTGGATTGATAGAAAAAGCTTCGGAGGGCAAAGGCCTTGGGATTCAATTTTTAAAGCATATTGAGCGTTGTAGGGTTATATGCCACATTATTGATTTTGGTGATTCAAATAAAAACCCAATTTTGGATTATGAAATTATTAATAATGAACTAAGATCTTATAATCTTAGACTTGAAAAATTACCACAGATTGTTGTAGCTAACAAATCTGATCTCGAATCATATCAAACTCATTTAGAAAAATTTAAAAGTAAGTACCCTAATATTAAATTAATAGAAAATTCATCATTGCTTGACTCGCATATAGAAGAAATAAAAAAGGTGTTATGAGAAACTCTACAAGAAGCTAAAATTAATATTGTTAATGAATTAAAAGAATCTGAAGAAGTTGTTGTTATTTCGCTAGATAAAAAGAAAATAGAAATTATCAAACTGTCTGATGATACTTATGAAATTGTTGGCAGTGATATTTATAAGGTTTATGAAAAAATTCCTGTTATTTCTATTGATAATTTATGAAGATTTAATTACAAATTAAAATCATTAGGTGTATTTGATTTAATTAAAAATTCCGATATTAAAGATGGTGATACTATTAAAATTAAGGATTATGAGTTTATTTGAAACAACGAAGATTTTTAAAAAAATTAATAACTAACATAAAAAATAATATATAATAATAAAGCATTTAGCAAAAATTTCTGTGTGGAGAAGTAGCTCAGCTTGGTAGAGCACTTGACTTGGGCTCAAGCGGTCGCAGGTTCGAATCCTGTCTTCTTCACCATTTATGGGGGGGTAGCTCACCTGGCCAGAGCGCCTGCCTTGCACGCAGGAGGTAGAGGGTTCGAGTCCCTTCCTCTCCACCATTATGGCACTGTAGCTCAGTTGGTTAGAGCGTCCGGTTCATACCCGGAAGGTCAAGAGTTCGACTCTCTTCGGTGCTACCAAATGTAAAACCCAATAGTGAAATTTTAGGACCCATAGCTCAATGGTTAGAGCAACCGGCTCATAACCGGTCGGTTACAGGTTCGAGTCCTGTTGGGTCCACCATGGGCAATTACCCAAGAGGCTGAAGGGAGCAGTCTTGAAAACTGCCAGGGGCTTCACGGCCCGCGGGGGTTCAAATCCCTCATTGCCCGCCATAATATAGCGGAGTAGAGCAGGCGGCAGCTCGTTGGGCTCATAACCCAAAGGTCATTGGTTCGATTCCAATCTCCGCAACCACGGTCCAGTGGTAAAGTGGTTTAATACGCTTCCCTGTCACGGAAGAGATCGCGGGTTCAATTCCCGTCTGGACCGCCATGGCTCTGTAGCTCAGTTGGTAGAGCAACGGACTGAAGCTCCGTGTGTCGCTGGTTCGATTCCTGCCGGAGCCACCATTTCAGAAATGACTTAACACCAAATTGGTGTTTTTTTTTTTTTTTTGAACGTTCTAATTTTACATAGCAAAATTTAGATGGTTTTTATAATAATTTTTAATAATATGTTTTTGCTATAAAAAAATATTAAAAACTAGGCAATATTATGTTTATAAATTAGTATTAATGTATAATTTTTTAGTTATGACAGCATTAGAAATATCTATTCAGTTTTTTGGAGCATTAGGAGCGATAGCGACAATTCTTTTAGGTGTTCCTCAACTAGTTAGGGTTGTTAAAACCAAAAAAGCTGAAAACATAAATTATTATTCATTTTGAATTTTTTATATTGGAATTATTATTTGGTTAATTTATGGTGTATTTACAGGTGATGAAAACGGTTGATACATTTTTTTAGCAAACTTAATTTGTTCTTTTATATATGCTTTTACAATGTATTTTTTATATCACTATAATAAAGCAATTACCAAAAAACAAAAAAAATTTGCAACGGCAGCTATAGTTTTAGTAGAATTATTTGCAACTTCGATATTCGCTGTATTTATAGTATTAGTATTTCAAAAGATTAATACTGGCTATTTTTATCCAATTGTTGGGAATAGAATTGCGGTATTTGATAAAGTTACATCACTTATTATTGGTTTAATTACGCCTGCGGGAACAACCTTAGCTTTTATGCCTCAACTAATAAAAGGATTAAAAACAAGAAACTTTAAATCAATAAGTCCTTGAATGCTATTTATTTTTATTTTAAATAACTTATGATGAATTATTTTCTTTATTTTGAGTATTGTAGATAAAAATATCAAAGGTGAGGAAGCAGCCTTGAATGGTTTAATCGGGGCTCTTGTATGGCAAATTGTATCATTAATTGTTTATACAGTGCAATTTTCATTTGTTATATCATATGAAGTGAAAATGAAAAAGTGTGAGGTTTTGCATAAAAGAACTATGATGATACAGGACGATGTAATGGAACAAAAATAAGATTCTATATTTTTAGAGGCCTTGACTTGAAATATATCGAAGTCTCTTTTTTATTTTTTTTATAAAAAACCTGTTTTAATTTAATGGTGGACAATACAAAAAATTAAACAAAGCTTCAAAAACTATTTATTGTTTGTATGCTACTTTTAAAATATGTGCATGATGAACTGGTCAAAAAATAGTTTATCATTTAAAAAAACATATATAATTAATTTAAGATTGAAAGGAAAAAATATGGGTCATAAAATTGGTTGGGTAATATGTTTGATAATAAGCTTCCCAATACTTGTTGTTTCATCAATAATTGCTTCTATTACATTTAGTAATGAAGCATTATTATCAAATGCTACTACACCGCTCGGAAAACTAGTGTTTAAACTAAATGGCTTTTTGAAACTTGGTGATATAAGAATTATATCTTATGTTGGTATAGCGATAGCTGCGATATTTGGTATATTGTCACTAATATCATTAATAAGATTGATAAAAAAATAATGTGGTAGTGTAGATAATTTTGTGTAAATTTATCTCTGGCTTATTTTTAGTAAGAGATTTGAGAATAGCAACCACACAAATCTAAATTTATTATACAAAAACAACCAAGCAACATTATGTTGTTTGGTTGTTTTAATTATTTATTTTTTTTCAAAAATAATTTGTAATCGATTAAAAACAGGCCCCCAATTAGGAACAAACTTTATTTCATTTTTCTAACTGATTTTGGGTTGTAAAATAAACTCTTATTAAAGAGTCATCAAAAAGAAATAAGCTTTTTAAAAAAATGCACAAAATTACTTATGGTAACACTTTTTTGCTTTTTATTAGCTAAAAATTGTCAACAAAAAAGTCTAAAACCTCATAAGAGATTCAAGACTTTCTTATTTTGACCTAATTTTTGTTTATTTCTTTTCTTTTTTGAATCTTATGACGTTTAACTGCATATCAAGTCCCAACACTTGCGCCAGCTAATGCTAGTATTACCACAAGAGGCCCTACAATCGCTGCTACATTTATCTTTGATTTGCCTTCTTTTTTAGATTTTGTTTCTTGCTCAGTAATTGCTTTTTGAATCTTCAATTTAATAATTCTTAATTCTTTTATATTTTGGGCGTTTTCTATCAATTTTTCTAACTCTTTTTTTGTATTTGAATTTGTTAGCTTGTTTAGTTCTTCTTTTGTAGAATTAAGTTCCATATTAAATTCTTGTGTTGCTTTAGCTGCAATATCTTTTATTTTATTAGTATTTTCTTTGTTGTTGCTTAATTCCCTACCTAGTTGTTTTTTTAATTCAGAACCTTCTAGTCTGTCAATAGCATCATTCGCCTCTTTTTTTATTTGGGCATTTTCTTGAAGTATTTTTTCTTGAGTTATTTCTTTTAATAGAATTTTTAGATTCTTTATATTATTTGCATTATTAATTTTTGTTTGATAATCCTTTTTATCTAACAATTTGTCAAACGTATCTAATATTTTTTGCTTTTCTATGTTATAAATTTCTTCTGCTTTTTCTGCTACATTAGTAAGTTTAACAACATCATTTTTTGCATTGGCGAACAACGTTTTAAATTCTTCAAATCTTTCTGAACCTTCAGTTTGATCAACGGCTTTTTGTGCTCTTTTTATTAATTTGTTTAAATCTTGTTCTTTTATTTGATTTAATAGTGCTTCATTTAATTTATTTAATTTTTGAATATTATCAGCTTCTTCTAGCGCTTGTTCGAATCCTGTTTTATCATCTAAACTTTTTAGATTTTTTTCAACTTCATTTCTTTTTAATTTGTATTCAGCATTTATTTTATCCGCTAACTTAGTTAGTTTGGTAATATCATCTTGCGCTTCACTATGTTGTTTTTTATATTCTTCATAATTCACTGAACCTTCAATTTTTTTCAGTGCTTTTGTAGCTTCTTCCCTTGCTTTTGTTAAATCTTCTACATTCTTAATTTTTTGTGCCTCTACTATTAATTTTTGTAGATCTTCAATGTTTTTTGCTTTTTTTAATTCTTCAAGTTTTTTAGTTCTTTGGTCTACTGAGTTGATGCTATTTATAAGCAATTTTGTTTTGTTGTTTTCATCAGAAAACAAATTAGTTGATTTATCATTAAGATCATTAAATTGTTCAATAGTAATCCTTTGGTTTTCTATTTGACTTGATAATTTAGTATTAAGTTCATCTTTTTCTTTTTTAATATCAATATTAATTTTAGTATGGTTACGGCCAAAATCTTTTCATTTTTTATCAAAAGCTTCTATTGCAACTTTTCTTTGTTCAATTTGTTGCTCATTTTTTTCTTTTATGGTACTAAATGTTCTCATAAAATCATCATACATGCTAGAACCCTTTGTTTTTTCAATTAATATCATTACATCGTTTTGATATTCGTGTATTTTTTTAGCCATAATATCAGCATAAAGTTCTCTTAAAATTCCTACATTACGTGCTTTATTAATTTTTTCTTTAATATTAGGGTCTTTGTTTCTTAAATCATTAAATGCCATATCGACTTTTTGTTTTTCACTAAGATAAATATTGTTAGCGGAATTTTTAAGATTTTCCAAAAATTCCATTGTGCTAGAATTCGAAACTAGTTTAACTAATGGTTTAATTTTTTCATCGTATTCGATAGAACCGTATGATTTTTGTGCGGAAATTAATGCATCATACATTAACTTATCATGTGAAAATTCTGATTCAACTTCTTTTATGATTTCTTCAATAATACTATCATTCGCTTCTTTCTTAATTTTTTCGAGAATTGGCAATGAATCTTTTAAGGTATTTAAATAAGCAGGATCTGCAGAATTAATGCCACTTTGCACCTTAAATAGATCTTTTATCAAATTTTTAATATTTGAATTTTCTTTGTGTTTAATCAATAAATTAATGGCTTCAAAATGAGCAATAATAGTTTGGACTATATAAATATCACTAATTTTTGATGAAAATTTTCCGGAAGTTACATTTGATCTTAAATCATCTGCAACCTTATAAACACTATCAATGTTTAATTTTTTGTATTCATTAAGTAAGAAAACATTATAGTCAAAATTAACATCTGATCATAATCTAATAAAGGTTCCCCAATGTAAAAAATTATGGTCATAAAAAAAGTATTCATTGTTAAAATTATCAAAAACACCATCAGGAAAAATTTTAAATTCCATTAATTTTTCTTTATATGGAAGTATCTCTAATTTCTCACCTTGAAAATTAATTAATTTTTTTAGTACTCTATATGCAAATAACATTTTGTAATGAGTTTTAAAAGCTTCAGTCTTTCAGTAAATGTTATAACTTTCAACATCATTATAGTCATCATTTGTGGGTATCGATATTGCCTCGGTTGCATAAACGCTAACATTATTGCTAGAATTTTTTTCCTCTTTATCGATATTGTTGGCCATATTGTTTTGAGCACTAATTACTAATGGTGTTGCAGCTATCATAACTGCACTTAACAATGGGTTTAACTTAAACTTCATATTACTCCTTTTAATGAAAAAATTTACTATAAATCAATTTATTATTATGCTATTTTAGGTATAAAATATATCTTATTATTATATTAATAAATATGCCAGATTAATAGAACAAAAAAATAGTTTTATTTCAAGAAAAAATAGGCAAATTAGTGTTTATAGTTTTTTAATAATTGCTAAATCTAAATAAATAAAAAATTATATATAAATAATTCATAATTTTTGAACATTGGGTGAAAATAGCATTTTTTGAAACTATTGTTATTTTAGTTGAGTTCTAAGTTTTTTAACACAAAATAAAATTAAAATCTAAGGTTACAAAATAAATTAGAATTCAAAATTAAGAAAAATTTTATACTTTTTTTTAAAAGGGGATTTTTTATCTTTCTCATTATTTCTTGGATTTGCAATTTTGGGTTTTTCTATACTAGCTCGTTAGTTATTTTTTTAGGATCTCAAGATGGAGTTTTGTTTTAATTTATTAAATAATTTTAATTCAAAGGATTGCCTTAAAAGGTTCAAAAGAATTAGAAAAAGTATATTTGGGTTTTTCTTAGTTTTTATAATTGCTTTTTACTTTCTTTCATGTTACATTGATATGTTTTGTTTAATGCCTTTAAGTTAGAATAGGTTATAACCATTGATAGAATGATAACTATAAAAAAACACTAATAAAACTAGTTATTATACAAGGATATGATTGGTGTTAATTTTAAAAAGACATGTAGTTTCAACTAAATCTAAAAATAAATTCTTTAAATTTTTACTCCATTATTTTGCTAAATTTCAATCTAGCGTAATGATAGAGCTTTTAAATATTAAAATATTTAAAACATTAATTCTAAAAAAGCGAGACTTATATTTGAATTTGAATCTTATTTACTCATTAAAAAGTAGTTTGGCTGCTTGCAAGTAAGCTCTTAATAAATTACTTCTTCCCAATTCAATACCACCGAAATAACGAATAACAACTAATAATTTATTTTTTAAATTTTTACTATTTAAATAGCTATAAAGAGGAATCCCAGCCACACCTTTTGGTTCACGGTCATCAGTATATCCATTGATAATAACATTATTGTCTTTTATAATATAAGCATAAACGATGTGCTTTGCTTTTTTATGTTCTTTTCAAAGAGATTCAATATTTTTTCTTACATCTTCTTTTGAATTGATATTAAATAAAATGGGGATAAATTTTGATTTTTTGATTTCCAAAAACTTCATGCTATTATTATAACATTTGTTATAATTTAAAAATTATGTTGAAACTTGTTGCAAACTATTCTGAAAGAATTGATAAATATATAGCAAATAATTCTTCAATAACTAGAAATGATATTCAAGAATTAATTAAAGAGGGGGCTGTTTTTGTTAATGGAATTAAAATTAATAAAAATAAATTTGTTATCAAAAACAATGATGAAATAGAAATTGTTAGAGTCATCGATAAACAAATAAAGATTGAGGAACAAGAAATCAGCCTTGACATTGTATATGAAAATGAAGATTATTTGGTTATAAATAAACCTTCGGGTTTAGTAGTTCATCCGGCCCCCGGCCACAGGAATAATACTTTGGTCAACGGCTTAATGTACCACTTTAAAAATAATTTAAGTAATGTTAATGGGCTTTTAAGACTTGGCATAGTTCATAGGATAGATAAAGATACTAGCGGGCTATTAATTATTGCTAAAAATAATTCAACCCACAATTATTTTGCTTCTTTGCTTAAAGAACATAAGATTAACAGGACATATATTGCTATAGTTGATGGAAGAATAGCTAACAAAAAAATGCATATTAATTTGCCCATTGGAAGAGATATAAAAAATCGTCAAAAATTTGCTGTTAGCGATCAAAACTCGAAAAATGCATATACAATGATTGAATGTCTTGAATATTTGAAAATTGATAATAAAGATAAAACATTAGTAAAATGTAATTTAAAGACAGGACGAACTCATCAAATAAGAGTGCATTTAGGATATATTAAGCATCCAGTTTATGGGGACCCTGTTTATAATAAAAAAATTGATTCTTTTAATCAAAGACTTCATGCTGCACAACTAGATTTTATTGATAATAAGGGAAGAAACATACATCTTGAGGCCCCTATTCCCGAACTAATGCAAAGAGAAATCGAGCAAGGTAGATAAAATTTAGTTATAATTCTAATATATTTTAAAATTAAGTAAACTCATTAAAACCAAAAGGAGGTGTTTATGAAAAATATTGATATAAATAAATACAACTCAATTGATGAACTTTACAAACACAACAAAAAGGCAATTTTAGTAAAATCAATATTATTTACAGCATTTTTAGTTGTGATGTTTTTATCATTAATGGCCATATTTATTGAGTATGCAGTTAGAAAACAAGTCTATTTATTGAATTATAAAGAAGCATTTTCAAATGCAAATCCTAGTTATGAGATATCTACCATTAATGCTTCAGTTGAAGATTTGTTTATAAGAAAATTTGCATTTTCTATCGTTGTGGCATTATTCTCTGGAGCTGTATTGATTTGACACATTGTTTCTTTAACACTTTCACTAAAAGAAAAAGATTTCACAAAATATTCGCCTTGGTTACTGACTTTATATAGCATGACTGTTATGATTATATTTATTAATTTATTTTTCTCAGCCGGTGGTATTTTTAGAATTAAACCATGGGATATAAACCAAATTTTAAATCTTATTGTTACAATCATATTTTTAATAGGATATTTCACAATATATTGGCCGTTTTCAAGAATTGTAAAATTATTTAGAATTGTAAGAATCAACAATGAACAAGGTAGAATAAATGAAATTTTTGGGCAAAAGTTTTCACAAACTAACCAACAAACTTATTCTACACAACCTTCTATATTTGATAATAATGAACAAAAAAACAATGATGAGATTATTGAGGAAAAAAATAATAAATCATATAGCTCACAATTAGAAACATTAAGCGATGAAAAACTAATAATTATGGCGCAAAAATTAAATATATTTGGTGCTAGCGAATTAAAGCGTAAGCAATTAATTGAAAAAATCAGTGCCATATTTGAAAATAATAATAGTCATAACGAAAAAGCTAATATGAGTAACAATGAAAATAATAAAGAAAATGAATCTGATAATGCCAAAGAAATAAAAGATATTGAGAATAATAATGATTATGATTAATTTTAGGAGGTAAAATGAGTCAGCTGTTTTTACAAGGACAGAATTCAAAGGTTCCCAATAATTCTGAAAGTGTCGGTTCTAATCCTTTTCTAATTTATGGTTTAATATTGACACTTTTGGCAATAGTTAATTTATATTTAATAATTAAGTTTTTTATTAATTTTAAGCGTAGCATTAATAAAACAAAAGCAGTACTAGATGGTTTTTTATTTAAAAAATATATACAAGGGTTAAATATAAAAAGTACCGCGTTTTATAATATAGTTACAATTTTAGTTATTCTAGCTATCCAAATTATTTTTTCATCTGTATCATTGTCAAAAGTATATTCATATATGGGAACTGCAACCCAGAAATTTAATTCAGGTCTGGTTACAGAAATGAAGTATCTAGAATATAAAGACACCATTACCTCATATATTCCTTTATTTATAACATTTATTTCTTTTGCTATCGTTCTTTTAATTTCGTTTGGTATCGCATTTGTTGTGATTTATTACATAAGTTTTAACTATCCTCAATATAAACATAAAAATGAGGCAGTGTATAATGAAATTATTTCTCTTAAGGAATTAAAAAAACAAGAATTAGCCAAATATCCTGAAAAAATTAATATAGAGTTTGATAAGTTAAAATCTTCTAATCTTTTATTATCTAATGTGTTATTAAGATGAATGAAATTTTATAATAATATGGATCAAATAAAATTCGAGAAACAATATAACTTATTTTTAAATCAATTATTTAAAGTAGAGTATTTTGCAGAAGTCCAAAACGAAATTAAAAGTAATGCTCAAAAAATTTCTGATATTGCGGAATTTGCTACACCAATTCACAATCAAGATTTATCTAAGATTGAACAGGAAATTATTTGGATGGATAAAATGGACAAAAAGGCTAAAATTCTTAACGAAACTAAGGAATTAGCAGCAATGTCAAAAGCTGAATTTAATAAAAAATATGAGGAATATGTATACACGGCTCGTGCTAATGATCCTTTATATCAAAGCGCCACTAAAAATTCATGATTATTTTATCGTGATAATGAAGTTGAAGATTTATTCTTTAATCCACATTCGAATGTTTCATATTATTATGAAGATTCAAATATTATTTATGAAAAAGAACTTATTGATTTTATGCATGAATATAAACAATTTTTAATTTCAAAATTTTTAGCAACTAAATAATTTGCTTTTGCTATGGCTAAAAAAATAAAATTAGTACTAGGTTTTTTGCCAGTTATTACTATTGCACCCCTTGTTGCTTCATGTAGTCAAAATCTCGAAAAGTTAAAATATAATGTAATTAACTCACTTAAGAATGATATTATAAATTTATTAGCAAATGTTGATGCGTTATTTGGAAGTTCTAAGAATGAAGAAGTTATTAAATTAAAGGATGAAATTAGCAATCTTCTAAGGTCTCTAAAAGAAGAAAAGATAACTCATGAAAATAATATTGACGTTTTTATAAATAAAGCTAAACAAAAATTTAAAAACTTAGTACAGAAATTTGTGGATATGTACAATAATAATACTCGCCTTGTTTCTGAATTTTTTGAAGAACTAAGTAATTTTTCACAATGAACACTAGATAATTTGATTAATGTTAAATACACGCCCTTGATTTTAAAAATTAAGAAATATTTGCAAGATCATGTATTTAGATATGATTGAAATATTAGCCAAATCACCAAAGAAATAAGCAAACTTAAGGCATTTGAACAACAAATAAAGAAAGAAAAAGAGCAAATTGATATTATTACCAAGAAATTTTAGTAGCCTAATTATATCTGGCTGCTTTTTTATTAATAAAAAACATAAAAAAGTAAAAACACTGGTTTAGTTGTTGTATAATAATTTAGTATTTTTAAAATAAGAGTTAAAAATATCTGAAAATATGTAAAACAATGTTAAGAAAGGAAAAAAATGCCTACAGTTGCGCAATTAGTTAAACAAGGCCGTAAAGATAAGACAACTAAATCTAAAGCCCCTGCTTTATTAAAGATGTACAACTCTTTACAAAAAAAAGAAAAAGCAATTCCAGCCCCATTTAAACGTGGTGTATGTACTCGGGTTGCTACAATGACTCCTAAGAAACCTAACTCAGCTATTCGTAAATACGCCCGTGTTAGATTATCTAATGGACAAGAAGTTACTGCTTATATTCCTGGTGAAGGGCACAATTTACAAGAACACTCAGTTGTATTAATCCGTGGAGGTAAAGTTAAAGATTTACCTGGGGTTAGATATACTATCATCCGTGGTACTCAAGATGCCGCTGGGGTAAACAATAGAAAACAAGGTCGTTCTCTATATGGAACAAAAAAACCAAAAAGTAATTAATTAGAAAGTTAAATAGAAAGGAAAGAATATGTCAAGAAAGCATAAAGCACCTGTGAGAGATGTCTTAGCAGATCCAGTTTTTAACTCAAAAATTATTACCAAATTAATTAACACAATTATGCTAGATGGTAAAAAATCTGTTGCCGAGAATATTTTATACAGTGCCTTTGAAATTATTAAAAACAAAACTGGTAAAGAACCAATGGAAGTATTCAATTCTGCACTAGAAAATGTAAGTCCACAACTTGAAGTTCGTTCAAGAAGAGTTGGTGGTTCTAATTACCAAGTTCCATGTGAAGTTAGTGCTAAAAGAAAACAAACATTAGCACTAAGATGAATTATTCAATATGCCAGATTAAGAAATGACAAAACAATGGAAGAAAAGTTAGCACATGAAATCATTGATGCAGCAAATAAAATGGGTGGAGCTATCAAAAAGCGTGACGATACCCACAAGATGGCTGAATCAAACAAGGCATTTGCTCACTTTAGATGATAATTACCTATTTTTATTTAAATTATTTATTTTATTAGGAACAAAGTATGTCAAGAGAATATAAATTAGAAGATTATCGTAACATCGGAATTATGGCTCATATTGATGCAGGTAAAACTACAACTACAGAAAGAGTTTTATACCACACAGGAAAAATTCATAAAATCGGTGAAACACATGAAGGTGCTTCACAAATGGATTGAATGGTTCAAGAACAAGAACGTGGTATTACTATTACTTCCGCAGCTACAACTGCATATTGAAAGAATAAAAGATTAAATATTATTGACACACCTGGACACGTTGATTTTACTATTGAAGTTGAGCGTTCGTTGCGTGTTTTAGATGGTGCTGTCGCTGTTCTAGATGCTCAATCAGGTGTTGAACCTCAAACAGAAACTGTTTGGAGACAAGCAACCAACTATAAAGTTCCAAGAATTGTTTATGTTAACAAAATGGATAAAATGGGTGCTAATTTCAAAGCATCTGTTGAGTCGCTAAGAAAGCTATTAGGTGCTAATGCACATGCTATCCAACTTAATATTGGTGAAGAATCACAATTTAATGGAATTATTGATTTAGTAACCATGAAAGCCTATGAATTTGATGGTGGTGTCGACGAAAATATGAAGGAAATCGAAATTCCTGACTATCTAAGGGACGAAGCAAATTTAATGCGTGCTTCTCTTGCCGAATCACTAGCAGATTTTGATGAAGAAATTACTGAATTAATCCTAACGGAACAAGAAGTTTCGGCTGAATTAATGAAAAAAGCTATTAGAAAGGCTACTTTAACTTCAACATATTTCCCAGTTGTTTGCGGAACTTCGTTTAAGAATAAAGGTGTTAAGTTAATGCTTGATGCTATTGTTGAATATTTACCTTCACCATTGGATATTACCGCAATGAAGGCATACAAAGGTGAACAAGAAATTTCAATTCCTGCTTCTGATGATGAATTTTTCTCAGCATTAGCATTTAAAGTTATGAATGACCCATTTGTTGGTAATTTAACCTTCTTTAGAGTATATAGTGGGGTTATCTCAAAGGGCTCATATGTAATAAATTCAACAAAAGGTGAAAAAGAAAGATTTAGTAGAATTTTATTAATGCATGCTAATTCAAGAACTGATATTGATGAGGTTAGAACTGGTGATATAGGTGCTGCTGTTGGTTTAAAATACACAACAACTGGTGACACACTTATCGATGAAAAACATAAAGAAATTGTTTTGGAAAATATGAATTTTCCTGAGCCAGTTATTTCGCAAGCAATTGAACCTAAAACAAAAGATGCTTCTGAGAAACTTTCATTAGCTCTACAACGTTTAGGAGCAGAAGATCCTACATTTAAATACTATACAGATGAAGAAACTGGGCAAACTATTATTGCTGGTATGGGTGAACTTCATTTAGACATTATTGTTGATAGACTAAAACGTGAGTTTAAGGTTGAAGTAAGTGTTGGGGCTCCACAAGTATCATATCGTGAAACAATTACTAAGTCAGCAGAAGTTGAAGGTATTCATAAGAAGCAATCTGGTGGTAAGGGACAATATGGACACGTGTGAATTAAATACGAACCAAACCCTGATGGTGGATTTGAATTTATTGATAAAATTGTCGGTGGTAAAATCCCTAAAGAGTACATTAAATCGATCGAAAAAGGTCTTAAAGAAAAAATGGAAATTGGTATTCTTGCCGGTTATCCAATGATCGATATTAAGGCAACTCTATTTGATGGTTCCTACCATGAAGTCGATTCATCAGAACTTGCTTATAAAATTGCTGCTTCAAAATCATTGACCAAGGGCTGTGAACAATTGGGGACTGTTTTATTAGAACCAATTATGGATGTTGCTGTTGTTGTGCCAGAAGATTTCTTTGGTGATGTTATGGGAGATATCTCTCGTAGAAGAGGTCAAGTTAGAGATAACGAAACTCGAAACGATGGAGCGCATGTTATTAAAGCATACATTCCATTAAACGAAATGTTTGGATATGCAACTCAATTAAGATCAATGACAACTGGACGTGGTACATATCAAATGTGATTTGATCATTATGAAAAATTACCTCGCAATTTAGCTGACGAAATTATTAAGAAACGTGGCGGAAAAGTTTCGGTTGACGAAGATTAATTTAAATAAATTTTAAAAATAATAAAAAGGTCTAGGGCAAAATTGCCTAGGCATTTTTATTATACTTGTATATTCTTAGTATATTTGCAAATTAACAAGCCTATCTTATTTGCAAATATAATATGATAGAAATTAAAGATAAAAAAACACCTTAAATTAAGTAGTAAAATCTATTTTTATTATTTTAGACTAACTATTGTTATTTTAAAGAAAATAGATAGTAGTTAACTTATGCTTATTTTTGTGTATTATTATATAAATTTTAGTATAATGTAGGTTAAATTAAAGGTTCATAAGATTTTTTTATGAATTGAAATTATTTTAAGGAGAAAATATGAAGCTTTTAAAGAGTAAAAAGAATAAGATCGTTTTATTTACCTTAGGATCAACAATATTAGGTTCAGCAATTATAGGTAATGCTATTTTTGCTGCTAACCAAAAGAATAAAAATGGTATAGAATTTAACAATATTTATGGTGAAAACTCTGAAATATTTCACAAAGGTACACCCGATGTAACTAAAGCTGATGTGTCTATAACTGATAAGAATTTAAAAGAAATTCCAAAACCTCCTGTTGTTGTGCCTCCACAACCCAAACCCGAACCAGAACCTATTCCAGTTCCTCCACAACCCAAACCCGAACCAAAACCTGAACCCAAACCACAACCCAAACCCGAACCAAAACCCGAACCAAAAACAAACCCAGTCCCCCTTCCACAACCCAAACCAAAACCTAAACCTATCCCAGTTCCGCCGAAACCTGTTCCGGTTCCGCCGAAACCAAAACCAACTCCCAAACCAGCGCCAAAGCCGGCCCCTGCGCCTAAACCCGCCCCTACACCTAGAAGTGAAAGAATTACTATTACAATTAATGGTGTTCAGGTTCTAGCTGAAGTAACACCGCCTCCAACTAGACCATTAGACCCTCGCGATGTTGCTGCAGGAATTACTAATAAAAATCCTTATGTAAATGAAATTGTTGGAAATGTTAAAAGTGTCGAAGTAACAGAAGAGTTAAGAAAAGCAACTCTTAAACAACTTATTAATAATAATGCAGATGGACTGCAAAACTATTTCCCAAGCCTTATCGATGATGTACTATTCACACCAAATGAATTGTTTGATCCTGATAGATATATTGAATTAAATAGTCAAGTATGAACTCAATTAATTGATAAATTCAGACGTCTTCTAGATAGCCCTAATGTTGTTAATTTCTTAAAAGAGGATGCAAAAAAAGAATATTTAGAACCTAAACAATTTAAGAGTAAAAATGTTAAATATGCTTGATTAATTAAAAATTTAGATTATTCAAAATTTACAAAATTAGGTAAAGGAGCAGAAGAATATTTAAAACAAGGTTATACTGCTTCTCCTAATAATGCATATATTAATGAAAATGGAGAAATCGACTCATATAGCTATTCACCGGCTCCTGGTTATAACGGCGAGATAGCTAGACGTGAAAGAGATAATCGTGACCGTCGTGCTTTTGGCATTGAGGGATATTTTGGTCGAAACCCAGAACAAATTCAAAATGGTGTATATCCAGGATGAAATAAAAAAGATGTTACCCAATCTGAACAATTTAAACAATTTAATGTCGGAAATAATGATGGTATAACCATAACTGAATTAATAAGACAAAAACCGCAAGAAGGTAAGTTAAATAAAGGCTACATTGTGGAAATTGATGCTGCTAACTATGATGGTTATGAAAAAACTAAGAATTTAATTGAATCATTAAAGAATAAAGGTATTGAAATTACTTCATATCGTATAAAAAATATGGGTAAAAAAGATCCTAACCAAAAATTCAAAGATATTTTAAGAGCTTTACCTGATAACTTGCCGCAATTAGAACTTTTCTTTGATCATAGAGCAACTAATACATCAGCATTAGTTGAATTAGAAAATAAAAACATTAAGGAACTAGCGTTATTTACCTTGGGTAATTCTCTACTTGATGATTGATCGATTAACCCATGAGCATTGCGCAATGTTGAATGAATTAATACTATTGATTATAATGTTAGTTGAGATACAAGACCCGGAGCCGAAATTGCTTCAAGAATTACATTTAACACCCTAGCATTTGAAGAGTCTGATTTACTAAAAAATGAATCGGATCCGCAAAAGAAATATGAAAGAATTAACAATGGTTTAAGAATGGCTTATTACACTAGAAATAATGAAGGAATATTTCAAGGTGGGTTCGGCCCTGGTCTAAATCCAGATACCAATGAAGGTGGAAATAGTTATCCAACAAGAATTGATTTCTCAAGAGCCCCTTCTATCAGATCATTAAAAGGCTTAATTTTTTATGATTACATTAAATCATCAAATAAACCAAGAAAACTAAAAAATGCTAAATTCTTTAGTGATAAAGCCTGATACGAAATTAGTGGCGATGATTTAGATGGTGCACAATTTGACACCGTAATGTCACGTGGTGAACCTGGATTTCCTCCAACTAAAATTGAATTTAGTAATGGTAGTGTTACACAAAATGTTAGATTGACAACTAAAGATAATTTGACCAGTTCAGCCTTAACAAATTTAAGCATCTTAATTAATTTATCAGGAATTTCGAGGGAAGTTCAAGTTCCACAGGGGGCAACTGCATTGAAGAGTCAACTTGAATCTAATGGTTACAAAGTAAGTTTTGCTAGTGATGAAGCATTCAACTAATTTTAGAAAAGTATGTAAGGAATCTTAAAATTATGAAATTAACAAAAAGAAACAAGGCAATTATTACTGCGTTTTTTGGAATGCCGTTACTTTTTTCTCCAACATTTGCATTGATATCATGTCAGGATGACATAACATCGCTAAAAGACAACATTAAAAAACAATTAACCGAATTAGAGTCATCTTTAAGAGAATTAAAAGATACTCGTAGTGATGCTAAACAATCGAGCGCTTATACTGAAGGAATAAAAGTTCAAAAAGAAATTAATGATATTCTAACTAATGAAAGCAGTGGCGTATTTGATTTGCGTAAGGCTAAAAATAAGGCAGATCAAGCCATTAATGCCATAAAAAGCGAAATTGCAAATATTAAGGAAAACATTAAGAAAAATCAGTCTAGTGAGACACCGGACAAAAGCATAAAATATTCGGATGATGAATTTAATGATGATTTTAACAAATTAATTGTTAATACAAACATTGAAGATAATTTTGAACTTATTTTTAGTAACTTTTTAACAGGCAATACAAAGTCACAGCTATTTGCTAGTGAGCTCCAAAAGAATGTTTCCAATATAAAAATTAATTTTAAGGATGTAAATCTAAATAATAAAATCAACATATCAATTGAAGGTATTATTTTAGAAGATGACGCTAATACTACCGGAAAAGCTAAATTTAATGTTGTTTTTAAAAATAAAGCAACATTAACAAGAAAAAATCATATATTTGAATTATCAGGTTTAAAAACTTCGCCATTTAATAGTGATTCAAATGGTGATAAACCGAATAACAAAATTAATTCAACTCCAGAAGATAATGAAGTTTCAAAATATATTAGTTTAAGCCAAAAAGAGCGTTTTAAATATGATAATGATAAATACGTTGGTTCGCTAAAACAATATTTGGCTTTTTCTGCTGGTATTGATGATTGAACTAAATTAAGAGAAAATACTAAAGCAACTAGTGAACAAATTAAAAAATATGATGAAAAAGCAAAAACGTTAGGTCAAGATTCTTATGAAAATGCCGCATATAAAGGTTTTAGCTTGCCTTCATATAAAGCAGATGGCAAAGTCGATGGAATTGAACTATTTGAGCCTTCAGAATTAGGAAAACAACCTTCATGAGTTGATACACTAGGTAAAAATGATCCCTTTAAAACTAATGGCTTAGCAAGAAAAATTGTTAATCAAAAATATCTTGATATAGCTAAACAGACTTTTACAATTGCTTTAACAAGAGCTAATGATTTTAAAGATGAAATAGCAAAAATTGAATTAGCTATTAAACATTGGCAAGATCCTAATAATGAATCAGAATTTGGAAAATTAATTGACAAAAAGGTTGCTGAATTAAAAGAACAAAAAGAAGCTCTAAAAAAAGAATTAGATGACAAAATTGCTAAGAACACTGATGTTAATTTAACTGAAAGTCTTCAAAAAGAAAAAGAAACTGAACTAAAAAAATATGATGACGCTATTGCAGAATATCAAAAAAGAACTCCTGAAATTGAAATCCAAAAGCAACGAGAAGCTATTCTTGATTTAGAACTAAAAGCAAAATCAAAAAAACATTTAATTGGCGAAAATGGAACCACTTGAATTCTTGATTACCAACTTGATAGTAATGGTTATCCAACAAAATGATATTTAGGAACTAATTCTCACGTTGCAAGGGCATTGACTGATAATTTGACAAGTTTTTCAATTGCTAAGATTGACAATAAATTACAGGTTGGGCAAAGTTTGCGTATTTCTGAATTAGATGATAATATTACTCGCTTTTCGTTTGAAAATCCTAGTGCAATTAGAAAGGTTTTTGATGGAACTGACTATTTAAAATCTCATCCATCTGATTTCTTATCTGAGCGTCAAAAGAAAAAATATGGTGATGTGGAAGAATTTGTTGATTTTGCTGTTTTAGAAATTGATTTTACTAAGATTAATAAATATTATGCAACTTCAAATGACCAAAATGTAACTCAAAGATATCCAAAAGTCGGTAGTGAACATTTTGCGCAAAATTTAGCAAAAGAAATTACTAATGATTATGCTAATCACGCTGATAAACAAGTTAAATTTAAACAAAAATCATACTTAAGGGATTATTCAAAAATTGATTTTCCTCTAAAATCTACATTACCTAAAGATATAGATTTCTTGTATGCTGTAGGGTGACCTTCATCACGTGAGGATTATTATTTGAAGAAAGACATTGATGATGATCAAATTCAAAGAAAAAACAATAGTTTTAGCTTGTGAATTAATAGCGAATATGAATATTATGATGCAAAAATAACTAATGGCGAAGATGGTACACCTTCTTCATATCCAAAAGAAAAACTTGATCGAGGAAGTTTTCTTTCTTATCAAATTGGTTATCGTTCGTTTATTGATAAACCTGGTGTTTTAGATACATTTATAGCGGCTCCAAAAATTGGCGAAGATTTTTATTATGTTAATGGTAAAAGATATGTAAATATGGGCTTAGCTTATATTCCACGTAGATATGCACCGATTGGTGGTTCTTCTGGAACTTCAATTCGAAATCAACATAATGAGCTAGTTTCAATATTTTATGCGTCAAATACTTTGGCACGTGTCGGGCTATCGGTTGCTTTTAGATCTGAAGGTTATAACTATGATGGTTTATATGGCAAATATAATCTTCCACAATATGATCTAATTTATGGTGGTGGTAAAGAACAACAAAATTCATATCGTGAAGCGCTAAAAAAAATCTATTCAGCCTCGGATTTTAAAACCAATCTATTTAAAAACGGATTGAGTGAAATACCTTCTGAATTTAAATTTAATAATAATTAAGAATTAAGCAAGAATTATTTCTTGCTTTTTATTTTCCTTTTGAGTTTCCCAGTTTTATTATACAAAAATAACAAATCTACCTAAATTTGAGGTATATTTGTTCCCGTGTTTCCCACTTTAAGTATAAAAAAATAAAATTCCATTTTTATGGAGTTTATTAAGTTAAA
>NZ_JBSQBB010000003.1:0-76004 GCF_053851635.1 Mycoplasma sp. 2575 | reverse complement strand
ACTCAAGTGGTGAATATTTTTTTAAAAACTCCAGAAAACCGTTACAAAGCAAGCAGTGATTTATCTAACTTTTAACTCACAAGAGATTTTTTTAATAGGTAAAAATCTTGACGTTTGAGACGATTTGGCTTATAAATTGAGTTTGATAGTTGTAATGCATAAGTCAGTAGTTTCGACATTTACGAACAAGTTTAATTACTTGATTAGAAATTTAGAAAAATTTAAATTAAATACATCAGGTTTAAAGGAAGAAATGAGCCACCTAAAATCAATGTTTAAAAGTACAATTAACCAATCCAAATATGAATAAATTTAAAAAATAAGGGCCGTAAGGTTAATTTAAAAATATATTACTATCTAATTTTTTTCAAAATATATAGATTGACAAAAAAATAATAGCAAAGTGTCACACTTTGCTAATTTTCCTGATTACTGGTTTAAATTTTTAGGTCTTAAAAAATAAATTTGATATCATAAGTTTAATAAGGATTTTTAAACTATAAAAATGTTGCAATTTGATTAAGAATTAACACTTATATTACTTTTATAAATTTAATTAGAACTTCTTTAGCAATGATTGCCCTGTCATTTCTTTTGGTTTCTGAATATTTAAATATTCAAGAATTGTGGGTGCAACATCACAAAGCGCCCCATTTTTTAATTCAATATTTTTATCAGTTGAAACAAATAAAACCGGACTTGTTGTATGTTTTGTTGCAGGTTTATTATTTTCATCCTCAGTTATTTCGGCATTTCCATGATCAGCAGTTATGAATCATGTTACTTTATCACGATTAGCTATCACGAATTTAAGAATTCGTTCAAATTGTTCATCTAGAAACTCAATTGCTTTTATTGTTGCTTGTAAATTTCCAGTATGACCCACCATATCTGGATTAGCATAATTCATGATAACAAAGTCATAATCATTAATTTTTTCAAGCAATTCGTCAGTTATTTCTTTAGCTGACATATGAGGATAATCAGCAAAGCTTGCAGCTTTGATACTATTTACTAAAATTCTATCTTCATTTTTATAAATAACTTCTTTTCCACCATCCATAAAGAAGGTCACATGCGCATATTTTTGAGTCTCTGCTAATCTTAATTGTTTTAGATTATTGTTGGCTAACACTTCTCCAAGCGGGTTATCTACTTGCATTTCTTTAAATGCGACTAAGGAATTAATACCCTCATATTTCATTAAAGAAGCAAAGAGATTTGGTTTTGTTTTGTTTTTGGGTTTATATTCATATAGTTTGCTATCTAAAATTAGATGACTAAGTTGTCTAGCACGATCTGGTCTAAAATTGAAGAAAAAAACATTATCATTTTCTTTTAAAAATAAGCCATTTTGGTTTTGTGCAGGGTAGAAAAACTCATCATAAATTCCTTGATTATATTGTTCGTTTATATACTTATTAATATCTTTATACTTGATGGGTGATTTACCAAGAATTGCTTCAAGTGCCAATTCATTTCTTTCGAATATTTGGTCACGGTCCATAGCATAAAAGCGCCCTGAAATGCTTGAAATCGGATAATTGAAATCTTCTGATAATTTTTTAAGTATTATCAATGAATCATTAATTGATTGTGGCTTGACATCTCGACCATCACCAAAAATATGAATTGAAACTTTTTTAAGTCCCTTGTGGTTGGCAAGTTTTATAATTTCAAATAAATGGTTATCTAATGAATGTACACCGCCATTACTTAGCAAGCCCATTAAATGCAAAGTGGTATTGTTTGCTATCGAATTATCAATTAATTTATTTATTACTTCGTTTTTTTTAAAATCACCAGTCTCTATTGCTCTATTAATCAATGATAAACCAGTATATACAATTCTTCCTGCCCCGATGTTTAGATGGCCGACTTCTGAATTCCCAATTTGACCTTTTGGAAGGCCTACATATTCTCCGGATGCTTGCAAAACAGAATTAGGACACATTGCAAACAAATAATCAAATATTGGATGATAAGCCTGTGCAAAAGCATTTCCTTGTCTTTCATTTCTAAGGCCCAAACCATCAATTACTGTTAATATTACTTTTTTTTGATTTTCCATACATTACCTCTAATAAATAATATTTTTACTTATATAAATTTTATAATAAAACAAATGATGCTAAATCATTTCGATTGATTGAGGTGTTAAATTATAAAATATCTTAAAAAGATTGAGATTTGACTTTTTTTGGTCCATTTTTTCCTCTAATTATGTAAACTAAAGGCAAATGTAATATAATAAAAAATGTGTATCTATTGTGGACACACAAATCTTTATTTTTTAAACTTTATCAAAAGGTAAAAAATTTTATTAAATGATAAATTAATAAACTAAATTAAGGATAAGTATATATATGACTCCAAAAACAAAAAAAGCCCTAATTATTAGTGGTATTGTAGGCGGTATTGTTTTAGTACCTACAGTAGTTACAATAATTCCATATGGCGCTCAAATTTCATGATTTAAAAGAGAAACTCAAAAGAATCAAAGATATGAGAAAGAATATGTAGAAGCTAAGAAAGCAGCTATTGAAGATGAAGCAAATAAGGCTTTAAAAGCTAAAATCGATGCTAAGGATGCTCAAATTGCAGACTTAACACAAAAAAGCCAAAATGCTGATGAAGTAACTAAAGCAAAATTAGAACAAGAAATTAGAAATGCTGAAGCAGAACGTGCTCAACTTGACGATCAATATCAAGAAAATATTGAATCTAAAATTTTACCTATATTAGCAAAAATTGCTGAAGAAGGTGATTTGAGATACTACGAAGGTACCTTAAAAAATACAGCCGAATATGTAGTATTGTCATACAAAAAATTTCAAAGAGATTTAGCAAAACTTGCTTCTAGAGATGATTTAGATATAAATTATCCAAGCAAGGAAAATGCTCAAGAAATTATTAAGTTCTATCAAGATTGAATTAATACATTTTCGAAAATTAATTCAAGAAACCTAAACACTGCCTCAACAGCATGGGTAAGCGGATTAAAATATGAATGAGAAATAGCTAAAACAGTTTATGCATCAGAAAGCCGTTTACTTGGTGTTTGATTAGAATGAGGTCTATCTTCAGCATATCCTATCAATGCTTTTTATGACACAATTAGTTCAATTGATGAAGAGAGAGCTCCAAAGGTTCAAAAGAATCTTAAAGAAGGAATTGAATCTGATGTTGTTTTATCAAAAGTGGTTATCAAAAATAATGTAAGATCAATTTTATCTAATTTTTACCAAGATCAATTGACAGAATTTTTAAATGGATCTGCTGATGAAATAAAAGTCACTGACCTTATTGCAAAAAATGAAAAATTAGCTAAATCAAGCCCAGAATTAGTGAAATTCCACAAATTCTATGCTGATGAATATTACAAGGCTTCTAAATCAGGTTTGGGTGAAAATCTAGCTGAATTAAAACTATATAAAACAAATAAAATCGGTGAAAAAGAAAATCACGTTGAAGTATTTGTTGGCGATGATGTTAAAACAGTTTATGGTGTTGGTTTAACTGAAGAAGACCTAAATGCTAAGAATGTTGGTTTAAATTCTATCGTAGGAAAACCAGGTGTAACAAATGGAGATAAGGTTTATAGTGGTATCTTAAAATTCTCTACTACTACAGATGATACAGCCCAAGACGTGTTTAATTCAGGTTATGAAACAACGACAACAGCTGCTAAAAATATGAAATTGACAGCCGCTGCAGTTGCTAAATTAATTACTGGAAAAGACAAAGGTGTATGAGCTCCAACAATTAAGTATGATGCTGATGGTCTTGGACCAAATCCAGTTAAAGAAGTTAAATTAAACATTAGAGATGCTAATGGTGAAATCAATATTTCTGATTTCTACAAGTGATTAAACCAAGAACAATTCTTCTTTGGCCGTGAAGATGCTTCATATTACACAGAAGCTAAAAAACACGATTTAGCAAATGATCCTAAATTACAGGATGCAAGACAAAATCTAACCAGATTAGGATATGACTTCTTAAAGACAAATAAAACCAAATATGGTTCAATTACAAATGAACAATTCTACTATGGAGCACTAGAAGCATTCAAGGGTTACCATGAATTTAGAGATACTACAATTGATCATGGATATTCATATTTCCCTAAGAGTGTTCCAAGATACGGAATCACTTCATATGAATATAGAAGACGTGCCGAAGAAGGTGTTGGTGCATATAATGGTAATGCACAAGTTGAAAAAGATGGATTTGGTGCATTTACATTTAATGTTGATCCATACTACAGCTTACCAAAATGATCAGTAACTTCTTTTGCTAACCACGAAAGTGTTATGGGACACCACAACCAAATCTATTACGCTAAAGAGTTTTTAAAAACTATTGATGGATTAACTGTTGGAAATATCTTCGATTACACTTCATATGCAGAAGGTTGAGCTTTATTTATGGAATGATTCGGAATTGAATCAGGACTATACGGAACTCCTGACTTTGACAGCGAAGACTATTACGCTTTCCCAGTAAGTTTTAAACATTCAAATGGAATTACAAGCTTTGTTTCTTCAGCAATATCGCAAGATGAATCAGCTGTAACTGCTGCAGAAATTAAAGGAATGAAGGAATTACATGGTGGTGTATATTGAAGTTTAGTTGCATCAGAAGGCAAAAATAACTCAAGCGATGAAGAACACACTCTAAGAGCTGTTGAATTAGCTAATATGTTGCAATATTTTGGTGCTTTAAATGAAGCTCAATTACGTAACATGAGACGTGCTGTTGACCCTGCATACCATGGAAGAATTGAAGGAAAAGAAGATTTACCTGCTGGTGCATCAATTCAAGATGTTAGAAACTTCCTACATGCTAACTCAGCATTAGGAATTGGTGATATTACATCAGAATCAAAACGTTATCTAAACCTACCTGGACAAGCAACATCATATAATGCTGGTAAAGAAGCTATGTTGAAGCTATATGACAGAGTACGTCAATCAAAGGGACTTTCAAGAAAAGATTTTGTTACTGTCGAAGATAAGGCAAACATTAAAGAACTATTAAATCTAATGTTAGAAACAGGTGGATTACCTCTTGAAACTTTAAAGGAAATTGTAGAATTACATTACAAACTATAAGAGATTTAATTATTCTTTTTTTAAAAAACATCTAGCTAGTCTAGATGTTTTTAATTTTCCTTTCTTGTAGTGAAACTAAAACTCTGTATAGTATCAAAGATAAATATTTTTATGCTTTTTCATTTAAAATTAAGGTACCTGCAATTTTTGGCAGGAACTACTAAACATTGGATTTATATTTTTAAATTAGACATATAATAAAAGTATTTTAAATAATATATATGACTCAAAAAACAAAAAAAGCATTAATAATAACTTCGGTTGTTGGCACCTTAGTTGCAGCTCCTGTGATTTTTACTGTAATCCCTTTTGCTGCTCAAAATGCTTTATTTAGAAAAACAATTAATGAAAACAAGAAACTAGAAAGCGAATTAACAAATGCTGAGGCAAAGGCAGTTGAGGCAAATGTTGATACAAAAAATAATATTGAGGAAAAGAATACCAAACTAAAAGATTTAAATACAAAGTATAATGAATTGAATGATAAAAAGGGTGAACAAGCCACAAAAATTGCTAAAGAAATCAAAACCCTTGCTAGCGAAATTAGAAATCTTGAGTTAGAATACAAAGTAAACATTGATAATGCAATATTGCCTTATTTAGCTAAAATCGCCCAACATGGTGATGCTAAGTACTATGATAATAATTACAAACATACAGCCAGATATATTGTTCTTTCATATGATAAGTTTCAGAGAGAATTAGATGATTTGGCGGCAAATATTGATATATTCTATCCTGAAAAAGAAGATGTTGACAAGATTGTTAAATACTATCAAAAATGAATTGATTCATTTTCAAAAATTAACTCTAATAATCTCAATGTAACTACAACAGCCTGAGCAAGTGGATTGAAATATGATTGGGAAATCGCACAAACCGTCTATGCTTCACAAGGGCGACTAGCAGGTGCATTTTATGAAGGTGGACCAACATCAGCTTACCCAGTTAATTCATTTTATAAAACTATTTTAAGAATAACTGGCGATAGAGCTGAAAAGATGCAAAGAAACTTAAACGAAGGAATGCAAGCTAATATTGTTTTATCAAAAGTTGTTATTAAAAACAATGTTAATATCATTTTATCAAGACATTATTCAAAAGAATTGCTAGAATTTGCAAAAGGAACACAAGAATCAAAGTCTGTTATTGAGATAATTGATTCTAATAAAACTCTTGATGAAAAAACTAAGGCATTCCATAAATTTTATGCAACTGAATATTACAAAGCATCAACTACTGGTTTAGGCGAAAATTTAGAAGAGCTTAAGGTGTTTAAATCAAATGCAGTTAATGAATTAGAAAATACTATTGAAATTTTTGATAATTTAAGTAAAAAAGTTGTTTCAATTTACGGGCTTGGTTTAACTGAAAAAGATCTTGATGCTAAAAATGTTGGTTTATCAAGTATTCCTGGTGATGAGAAAAATACAACTGGTAAAAAGATATATGATGGTATTTTAAAATTTGCTACAACTTCAAATGATTCTGCACAGGACGTATTTAATTCGGGTTATGAAACAACAAAGACGGCTGTTAAGAACATGGAATTAACTGCAAAAGCAGTTGCCAGATTAATTACCGGAAATGAGAACGAGCCATGAACCCCAACTATTAAGTATGATTCTGATGGTGTTGGCCCACAAGAGGTTCAGGATGTTGTACTTGAAATAAGAGATGCAAATGGGAATATTAGTTTGCCTGAGTTTTATAAATGATTAAACCAAGAACAGTTCTTTTTTGGTCGCGAAAATTCCTCATATTACACGCAAGAAAAGAAGAATGAATTAGAAAAAGACCCAAAATTACAAGATGCTATTAAAAATTTAAAGACTTTAGGTTATGAATTCTTAAAAGGCCAAAATTCTAAATATGGTTCAATTACAAATGATCAGTTTTATTACGGAGCTTTAGAAGCTTTTAAAGGTTATAATCAATTTAGAGACACTACTATTAATGAAGGATATTCTTATTTCCCTAAACAAGTGCCGAGATATGGAATTACTACATATGAATATTCAACTCGTTTAAGTTCAGGTGTCGGTGCATATAACGGAAGAGCTAAGGTTGAAAAAGACGGATTTGGTGCATTTACATTTAATGCGGACCCTTATTTTGGCTTGCCAAAATGGTCAGTAACTTCATTTGCTAATCACGAAAGCGTTATGGGACATCACAATCAAATATACTATGCGCAAAAATTTCTAAAAACTGTTGATGGGCTAACGATAGGAGACATTTTTAACTATACTTCATACAAGGAAGGTTGAGCTTTATTTATGGAATGATTTGGAATCGAGGCAGGTTTATATGGAACGCCTGACTTTGAAAATGAAGATTATTACGCTCTACCTGTTAGCTTCAAATCAGCAAAAGGAATTACAAGTTTTGTTAAAGCGACAAGACCACAATATGTAACTAACGAAGAAATTAAAGGAATGAAGGAACTACATGGTGGCGTGTATTGAAATTTAGTTGTTTCAAAAAACAAAATTGATGATGATAAATTGCATACTTTGAAAGCCGTTGAATTAGCTAATATGTTGCAATATTTTGGTGCTTTAAATGAAGCTCAATTGCGTAACATGAGACGTGCTGTTGATACTGCATATCATGGAGATATTAAAGGTACTGATGATTTACCAGCTGGCGCTTCGATTAATGACATAAGAAAATTCCTACATGCTAACTCAGCATTAGGAATTGGTGATATTACATCAGAATCAAAACGTTATTTAAATCTACCCGGACAAGCAACATCGTATAATTCAGGTAAAGAAGCAATGTTGAAACTATATGACAGAGTTCGTAAGTCAAAAGGCCTTTCAAGGGAGGAATTTGTATCAAATAAGGAAAACATTAAGGAATTTTTGAATTTATTATTAGAGACTGGTGCATTACCTCTTGAAACCTTGAAAGAAATTGTCGAATTACATTACAATTTATAATTTTATCTGCAAAATTAAAACTAGCCTTTTTGGCTGGTTTTTTTCTTGTTAATTCTCAATCAAATCGCAACACTTTTATAGTTTAAAAATGTTCATTAAACCTATGATATCAAATTTATTTTTTAAGACTTAAAAATTAAACCAGTAATCAGGAAAAATTGGTAGTGTAGTAAATTTTGTGTAAATTTATCTCCTACTTACTTTTTGAGTAAGAGATTTGAGAATTGCAATATAGTATAAAATGATTGAGAATTTACATAATGGATATTTTTTTAAAAAAAATGAATATAAAAAAAATTAGTATATAATTATATCCATAGCAACCATAACGAAGGGGCCCACCTGATTCCATTCCGAACTCAGCAGTTAAGACCTTCCGTGCCGAAAATACCATAAGGGAAGATAGGTCGTTGCTTTTTTTTATTTCCTTTTTTACTTTAAGCATTGTAGGTAACTAAAAACTGATATTTATAAATTTATGAAATAATAATCTTCATGTTTTAAAAAAATATAAAAAAGTTATAACTAATTACTTTGGTAATTTCATTCTATTTACTATATAATATAGTTAATGATTGATTATATAAAATGTTATTTCCACATTTTAATGTAATAAAAAAGTCCTTAAAATAAGATAGATTTGAATATTTGCAATACAAATCAATCAGTTAACATGTAAATTTTAATTTAATTCGAGACTAATTTTAATTCTTAAAATAATAAATTTTTTTTATAAAAAAGTTAATATTTTTCAAATTTTGTAATTAGTTATTTTTAAATAAATTTAAACATAAAATAAATGAGGTGTTTTTTATGAGGTTATTTAATTTATTGTTGAATGTGTTTTCGAGCGTTTTAATTCCAACAACCCCTGCCGTAATTAGTCGCCAGAGTGAGGATGTTCAAAATAAACAAGAGATTTTAGAAGCAAAAGATAGGACCACTGATATTCTTGATAATTCAATAATTCATAAGCCAACATCTGATGAAATCGAGAATTTGGACGATTTAAATATTTTTTATTCTACAATGACTTTAAAAACACAATATAACTTGTTGCATGCCTATAAAGTTTTGAAGAAATTGCTCAAAATTAATGATTCTGCTGAAATTGATGAATTACCATATAAGAAATATAATGATGAATTAAATCTCGTTCCAGATAATAAACTTAACAACGAATTTTCAGAATATAATATCGCATTTTTGTCGTCATCTTGAAAGGATTTTATTCGTTTATTTAAACAAGCTTCGTTTAATTACGAAATTTTTCTTAACGAAGAAATAAAAAAACAAAATATTAATACTGATTTAAAGGCAAAGGAAGAGCCTCGAAAACTTACTATTTTTAACCAATTAGATTCCAAATATGATGATGTGTATTTTATTAGAGTTGTTATTGCTGAATTTGAAGCTCTTGAATTGTTAAAAAATAATAAAAAAAATATGGAAATTGATACTAAAATAATAGATTTATTAAAAGTAGAAGATGGAACAAATCCATCTTCTCCACAGTATGTCAATACCTTAAAAAAAATTATTCCAATTATTACCGAAATAAGAAACATCGCTGGAGAAAGTATAGCTAATAAGCTTTCAAAAGAAGTGGATAAGGAATTAATTAATGACAAGATTAGACTTGAAGCGTTAACAGCTGCCGTTAGAGCAAAAGGCTCAGCTGAATATGAAAAAGATATTAAACAGCGAGCATTAAATGTTACAAAAAATACCTCAATGGAAGAATTAATTAAACTTAGAGATGATGCTGAAAAAGTGTATGATACATTAAAAAGTAAAGCAGAAGAATCATTCCAAAAACTAAAAGAAAAAATGAAATTTCGTGATCAAATAGATAATGCATGAAACGTTAAGGTTTTACAAAGAGTATATGGCGAGATTATTAAGCAGCAAATTAGTGAGCTTAGAAAAGACACAGAAGCAGTTGTAAAAAAAACTATTGGTTCAGATATGCATGACGATTTTGAAAAGCGTTTATTAAATCAAAATTTAACTTTGGAACAATTGACTGTTATTTTTGAAGAAGCCAATAATGAATTTATTAATGAAAAAGAAAATGCTACTAAAATAGTAAATTCTATTCTTGATGAAAAAGTTAGAAGAGAAAATATTGAAAAAATAGAAAAATCAAACAATATTGCAGAATTGAAAAAAATTGCAGAGGAAGCTAAGGAAATTAGAGCAAAAGAGGATTTGCTAAACGCAAGAAAAAATGCTAAAGAGGCAGTTGACAAAACAGTTGGTTCATCAAAGCATGATGAATATCAAATGAGATTAGAAAAATCACAAGAGGAAATAGATAAACTTTTAGAATTAATAAAAGAAGCAAATCTTGAATATACTACTAAAAAAACAGAAGTTAACAAGATTTTGGAAAGCCTTGATGATAAAAAAGATTTTGTTGAAAAATTTAATAATGCTAACAATATAGAAAAGTTAGATGAATTGCAAAAGATTTTATTGGTTGAAAAGCAAGAACAGGATTTGATTAATTTAACTAAAAGAGCACAAAAAGCAGTTGACCAACTTGAAGGTTCTAGTCAATATGATGAATTTAAAAAAATGCTCGCTAATGCTATAGGCGATATGGCTAAACTTCTTAGTGTTGCTGAGAAAGCAGAAGCCATTTATAATGCTGAAAAGCAAAAAGTATTAGATATATATAATATAAATTATTGGATAAAAAGGATTATCAAGCAAGAATTGACAGCGCAAAAAACATTGGGGCGCTAAAGCTTTTATTAAAAGAAATAACCCAAGAAAAAAAGTCGCAGGATAATGCTAAGATAAAAAAAGATGCTGTGGATGCTGTTAATAAGTTAGAAGGTTCTGATATAAAATCTCAATTTGATAAAGAATTAAAAGAAGGCCTTGATGATCCTAAAAAATTAAGTAATATTATCGAAAGAGCTAATAAAGAATTTAACAAAGAGTTTGAAACAATTAATAAAGAATTAGATAAATTAAATGACTCAAATGTAAAGAAAAAAGAGCTAGAAAAATTAGCTAAAAAAGCTAAAAACATAAAAGAATTAAGAAGCATAAAATTACAAATTCAAAAGGCCATTCTTGAGCAAGAAAACAACAAGAAGGATGATCCAAAAAAAGATAATTCTAAAATGAATCAACCAAAAGAAGAAGAGAAAAACCCTAGTATTCCTAAAAAACCTGATATTTCTAAAAAAGATAGCAAATCTAAGGTTAATGTAGCTGCAATTGCAACCCCACTTGTGGTAATACCAACGTTGGCAGGAGCAAGCGTTGGCACTTGATATATGGTTAAACGCCATAGAAAGAATAAAAAAATGTAATTTTAATATAAAATAATGTGAAAACTTGTTTTGTAATTTCTAATTCAAAAAGCAAGTTTATCGATATAAAAATAACAATTTTAAAAAAATATTAAAAAATATTATAAAAAAATTTTTTTAATATATAATTATATTTACAGCAACCATAACGAAGGGGCCCACCTGATTCCATTCCGAACTCAGCAGTTAAGACCTTCCGTGCCGAAAATACCATAAGGGAAGATAGGTCGTTGCTTTTTTTATTTTATTTTTTTAAAAAATAGAAAGTAAAATTATATTATATGGTTAATAGAGAATTCGAGACCGAGGGAATAGTTCTAGAAATAATAAATCATGGTGATAATGATGCTATCATTCAAGCTTTGACACAATCGGGTGTTTGTTATTTTTTTGCCAAAGGAATACAAAATGTCGAATCCAAAAATAGAAGAAATTTATTATTATTAGGATTGTCAAATTTTGAATTAATAAGATCGAAATTTATTGGTAACATGCCTAGACTAAAAAGAGCAACACTAGTTTCGTTTTTTCCATTGCAAGAAACCTTGCAAGATATATTTAATAAAGTTCATTACTTTTTAAAGCGAGCAGGTAAGCAAAACAATAATTTTTTATATGCTAGATATATGGTTTTTTTAGAAAATGTTGAAAAAAAACCAAACCATAGTTTTATTTATATCTTATTAGCTTTTTTAGATATGTTTGGTTATAGGCAAAATTTAAGCTCATGTGTAGAGTGTGGAGATAAAGAACATATTGTAGATTTTGAATTTTATAAGGGAGGTTTTTTATGCCGAGACCACTCACAAAAAAGTAAGGATATAAATTTATTAAGATGTTTGTATTGGATTGAAGCTGATTTTGAATATTTTAAGAGTAATATTGATGAAATTGATGTTATACAAGTAATAAATATAGTTATTTCTTTTATGAAAACGATGATATAAAAACCCCTATTCTTCAAGGGGTTTTTCAACTTTTTTAGGTTTTTCTTTTTTAATTTGTTTATTTTTTTTATTTGCTGAGTTTTTTCTTATTATTTTTTTTGGTTTTGAATTTTTGTTTTCAGTTTCAACTTGACTTGATTTTTTAGTATTGCTTTCTTTCTGCATCTTTTGTTTATTAATTTCAACTTGATCAACAAGAAGAATAGTAGGAATAATAACAACATTTCTTCTTTTACTTTTATAAAAGAAAGGGTCAAGTCTATCGATAATTAATTGTTTAATTCTAGGTATCGTTCAATCTTTTTCGTTTTTAATTGTGTATAAAACTGCCCCGTGTACAAGTCTTTTTGCGTCTTCTACTAATTGCAATGAGTTTTTAACAAAAAATGCTCCTCTTGATACGATTCTTGGCTTTCCAAGAATTATATTTTTTTCTTTATTAATAGCCATTATTACATGTACAAAACCATTTTGTCCCAATTCCATTCTTTCTTTCATGATTTGTGAATTTGTTTTTGATAGAATGTTTCCATCTATAAATACAGGACCAAAATATACTTTTTCATTTGATAAAGAAATCATATGGTTTTGTAAATAATAAACGTCCCCCAACTTAGCAATAATAATGTTATTTGGTTTGATTCCTGATTCAATTGCTGTATAGCCATGAACTACACTCATTCTAAATTCACCATGATATGGCATGAAATATTTTGGTTTTGTTAATTCAAATATCTTTCGATGTTCATCACGGTAGGCATGCCCTGAAGTGTGTAAGTAGCCATCAACACCATTTTCTCTTATAATTGCTCCCAGTTTATATAACCTATTAACTAATAACTCACATTTAGATCTATTTCCTGGTATTGGACTAGATGAAAAAATTATTGTGTCCTTAGGTTTGATTGATATATTTGGGTGTTTATCATATGACATCTTGGCTAGTCCTGCCATTTCTTCACCTTGGGAACCGGTTGTCAAAATTAGTAATTCATTGTCATTATATTTTGAAAGACTTTTTTTATCTATAAAGACTTCATCAGGCGCATTTATATAACCTAATCTTCTACCGATATCAATGTTATCGATCATTGATCTACCAAAAGCAATAACTTTTTTGCCTAATGAAGCACCAAGCTCAATGATTGCTTTTATTCTTGTAAGATTTGATGCAAATGCCGTAATGATGATTTTCTTCTCAGCTTCTAACATATATTTTTTTATGTCTTTTAATATATCGCTTTCCGATGGAGAATGGTTAGGGCGCATGGCGTTAGTTGAATCCGAAAATAAGACATCTAGCCCTTCTTCGCCAATCTTTTTTAGTTTTGAGAAATCGGTTAAATTGCCAATAGGTCGATAATCGAATCTAAAATCACCAGTCATCATTAATGATCCATTTGGAGTTTTGATTCTAACACCAAATGCGTCAGGAATTGAATGTTGAGCAGTTCATCAATCAACACTACAATCACCAAAATCAGCCACAAGATCTCGGTTTATTTCAATAAACTGGACATTTACCTTAATTTTCATATCAGAAAACTTAAGTTTTAGATATTGAATAGCAATTCTTGGGGCATAAATTCTTTTTACATTTACTTGTTGAACCAAATATGGAACACCACCGATATGGTCTTCATGCCCGTGTGTTATGAAAAGTCCTTCAATTCTATCCTGGTTTTCAGCTAAATAAGTAAAATCTGGAATTGAACCGTTAATCCCCGTAACAAAACTATCGCAAAACTTAATTCCGGTATCAATAATAAAAATATGTTGGTCATATTCAATTATTAGTGTGCTTTTTCCAATTTCTTGCATTCCGCCTAAACCAAATATTTTTGTTGGTTTCATATTTTAACCCTCCAGATGAAATTATCTTGTGCACTTTATAAAAAAAGGAATTATTAAATAATACTTTATATAATTATATACATTATTAATATTTTTTAAAAATGGAGTAAAAAAAATGAAAAGTGAAGCAAAAATAAGTATAAGTTCATTTATTTTTAAGATTTTTGTTTTTATAGGTCTTATTATTTCTGGATACTTTATTTACACATCAGTGTCTAATTTTCTTGGTTCTGTTAATAACAAATTTGAGAGTTCGGATGTTAACCAGGCCTATAAAGGAATAAATGATTTTCTCAATGATATTATTAATCTACTCAAAGAAAATTTAAAATGATTTATTATTCTAGGTTTTTCCTTATTGGGTGCTATCTTAACTTGAATATTAGATGTTATTGTTCTTTCATTTGCTCCATGAAAAACTAATAAATTTGGGAAGACTATTTTGTTTTTATCAACAATTTTTCCTCTTTTTCCTATTTTTTGAATTATATCAATTATAGGGAATTTAGCAATTATGGCAAATAAGAATTCATATAAAAAGAGAGTAAAACAAAATGAATAAAAAAGAATTTGAAGAAAAAAAGAAATATGTAAAAAATGCATTCAAAGATGCTAAGAATGTTGTTAAGCGGGGAAATATGATAATGCTAGCCATAGGGTTATTATTAGGTACCTCGTTTGGCGCTGTAATATCTTCGCTAGCTAAGGATGTTATTCTTGCAGCTATTACCTCTGTTTTTAATGTTAACGAGGTAAAGGACATTAAAATCGGCAATATTCTTATTGGTCAATTTCTTGCGGCACTTATTCAGTTTCTTATTGTTACAGTGGTTATATTTGTAAGCTTATTTTTAGTATATTTGATTAGGAATATCATTCAGTATCACAAGGCAAAAAAATTACCAATAGTTGAAGAAGTTGAGGAGCCAAAACCATTAACTACAGAGGAACTAATTTTAGAAGAACTTAAAAAGATTAATGTTGAACTTGCAAAAAATAAGAAGAGTGATGAAGAGAAATTAGTGCAAGAATAAAACCTAAGAATTGAATTGCAATTTACTGATTTATAAAGTATAAGCTTAATAGCTTATATTTTTTGTTCTTTTTAAATTTCATTTATTTTTTACTTTAGGCTAAATAAAGCTATAACTATTTAAAAAAATAAAAAAATTGCTATAATTTTAGCGTGTTTTATATAACCAAAAAACACTTAAAAACTATAAAAAGTCTATCTAAAAATATTAAATATATAACCAAATAAACATAGGAGATTTTATAATATGCCAATGAATTTAAAAGGTCGTAGTTTAGATACAGCTCTAAACTTCACAACCGATGAAATCAATTACCTTTTAGATCTTTCTTGAGAATTAAAGAAAGCTAAAATGCAAGGGCTACATATTAACAATCGTCCTTTAACAGGAAAAAACATTGTTATTATGTTCCAAAAAGACTCAACAAGAACACGTTGTGCATTCGAAGTTGCTGCCGCTGATTTAGGGGCAAGCTGTACATACATTGGACCTACAGGATCTAATTTTGGTAAAAAAGAATCAGTTGAAGATACAGCTATGGTTTTAGGCCAAATGTATGATGGTATTGAATTCCGTGGTTTTAAACAAACAGATGTTGAAGCACTTGCTAAATATTCAGGTGTTCCAGTTTGAAATGGTTTAACCGATGCTGAACACCCAACACAAATGTTAGCTGACTACTTAACATTTAAGGAATTCGTAGGTGATCTAAGAGGAAAGAAAATTGTTTTCGCAGGTGACATTAAAAACAATGTTGCTCGTTCATTAATGATTGGTGCTGCATTCTTTGGTGTTCATATTGTTTTATGTGGTCCTAAATCACAATGAGAAATTGTTAAAAGCGGACCAAACCATAAAGATGTTTATGAAGCTGTTCAAAAGCTTTTTGAACGTAACGGCGGATCAGTTTCATTTTCAGATAACAAGATTGAGGCTGCTATGAATGCTGATGCTATTTATACAGACGTTTGAGTATCATTAGGTGAACCATTTGAACTATTTGAATCACGTATTCAAGAACTTGGTGCATTTCAAGTTGATATGGCTATGATGAAAGCAGCAAAAGAAAGTGTTATTTTCTTGCACTGTTTACCTGCATTCCATGATGATAAAACTTTATTCTCATCAGAAATCAAAGAAAAACTTGGACAAAAATACCCAGTTGTTGCAACCGGAGCTATGGAAGTTACTGACGAAGTATTCCAATCAAAATACAATAAATCAATTCAACAAGCTGGAAACCGTATGCACACAATTAAGGCTGTTATTCTAGCTACAATAGGATATTAATTATGAGTAGAATCGTTATTGCCTTAGGTGGGAATGCGTTAGGAAATAATCCTGCAGAACAAAAAGAATTAGTTAAAATTCCTGCGAAAAAAATTGCTGAATTAGTTAAGGCCGGCCATGAAGTTATTGTTGGCCACGGAAATGGACCACAAGTTGGCATGATTTTCAATGGTTTTGTTAGTGCTGCATCAGTTAATCCTAAATCACCATTAGTTCCTTTACCAGAAGCTGGCGCTATGTCACAAGGATACATTGGATACCATATGGTTAATGCAATTACCAATGCATTTAAGGAAGAAGGATTAGAAGAAAAAGAAGTACTATATCTATTGACTCAAACTTTAGTGGATCCAATGGATCCTGCATTCAAAAATCCTACAAAACCTATTGGTCCTTTCTTTATGACAAGAGAAGAAGCAGAAATGGCTAATCCTAATAGTGTTATTGTTGAAGATGCTGGACGTGGTTTTAGAAAAGTTGTCGCTTCGCCAAAACCAATTAACTTTGTTGGTATTAACCAAATGAAGAACGCTATTGAAGCTGGAGCTACTGTTATCGTTGGTGGTGGTGGTGGTATCCCTACTGTTAAGGATGAAAATGGTTTTATCAATGGAGTTGATGGAGTTATTGACAAGGATTTTGCTTTAGCAAAAATGGCTGCCTTAACAAATGCAGATTACTTCATTGTTTTAACTGCAGTTGACTACGTTAAAGTAAACTACGGAAAACCAGAACAAAAAGATCTAAAACACGCAACAAAAGCTGATCTTGAAAAATACATCGAAGAAAAACAATTTGCTCCTGGAAGTATGTTACCAAAGGTGCAAGCTGCTATTAAGTTTGTTGAAGAAGGCGGAAAGGCTGCATTCATCGGAGATTTAAAAGATTTAGAAGACATTATTGCCGAAAAAATTGGTACAAAAGTTACTTTAAATTAATTTTAAATTTATATATAAAAAAGTTGGGACGCAATCCCAACTATTTTATTTTGTTATTTTTTTGATTGTACAATTCATACAAACAAATAGCGGTAGCAGCAGAAACATTTAATGACTGAACAGAATCAAAATCTTGTTGTATATAAATCACTTCATCTGCATGTTTTAGTAATGTTTTTGATACTCCGCTTTCTTCATTACCCATAATTAAGGCAACAGGAAAGCTAAAACTTGTATTTGATATTGTTTTGGCTTTTTTATCTAGTGCTGTTGCATATATTCAAAAACCATTATTTTTTAGGTTTTCAATAGCTTCAAACAAGCTAGCAACCTTGATGATTTTGATATTTTTAAATCCACCGGACGAGGTTTTTAAAACAGCCGGAGTTATGTCTACACTTCTGTTTTTAGGTATGATAATATGTCTTATTCCAAAAACATTAGCTGAACGAATTATTGCTCCGAAGTTTTGTGGATCTTGTATATGATCTAAAATTAAAATTGTCTCAGCCTTATCCTTATAAATTGAACCAAGATCATGATAATTAAAACTTTCAATTTCTGCAATGTAACCTTGATGATTACCATTGACTATCTTATTCATTTCACTTGCTGGTAGATAGGTTATATTTTTGGCTTTAATTTTATTATTTTGTAATCCCTTTAATAGAAATATCTTTTTAATAGGAAAATCATTTTCGATAGCCTCAAGGACTGAATTTTTTCCATATATAAAGTTCTTCATTATATTAATTTCTTATCCTTTAATATTTTTCTTAGATTATCGGCCTGTATATATTTTTTTTCATCTAATAATTTTTGTCATTGATTATAAAGAGCGAGGTCTTTGCTACTGATTTTTTTATTTGTAAAACTAAAACCAAGAATTTTCATTATTTCTAGGAATGTATTAAAGTTTTCTTCTATTTTTGAAAGTTGTATTATTTCCTTATTTGCTTGCGCAAAATTCAATTTTGCACACAATTTAATTATTTCATCAACTTTATTTTTATTAATTTTATAAGTATTGTTTTTTAATTGGACAGTATTATTAATGACAATAAACTTATTTATAAGTTTCTGCAATGAATCAAATAATTCATCGCTAACATTTATCGGCTTAGCATAATTGGTACTTAATATCATTAGTTTATAAGTATCCGGATGGTATTTTTTTAAAAAATCATGAGGAAAAATAAGATTTCCTATTGACTTAGACATTTTTTGATTCTTATAGTTTAGTGTCCCAAAATGAATTCAGTTGTGTGAAAGAGGCTTATTGTATATTGAATAATGTTGAATATTTTCGTTTTCATGGTGCGGAAAAATTAGATCAATACCTCCACCATGGATATCAATAGTTTCGCCTTTGAAATATTTTGATATGAAACAACTACATTCAGTATGTCAACCAGGACGTCCCGGGCCAAAAGGGCTTTTAAATTTTATACCAATATTAGTTTCCTTTCATAAAGCAAAGTCTTGCTTATTTTTTTTATTTAATTCATTATTATCATCATCTGATATTAAATTTTCAATTTTTTGTTTGCTAACAGAACCATAGAATTCCTTAAATTTTAAGACATCAAAAAAAACATTGCCGCCTACTTTATATGCTGCTTTTTTATCTATCATTTTTTGTATATATTCATACATATCATTTAATGAATCAGTAACTCTAACTATTTTATTTGGCATTTCAAGATTAAACAATTTGAATAAATCAAGATAATATTCTTCATATTTTTTTGCTATTTCTAGTTCGCTTTTGTTTTCATCTATAGCCTTTTTAATAATTTTGTCATCTATATCAGTTATATTATTAAGATAAAATATTTCTTCTCCTAGAAATCTTTGGGCTCTTATAAGGATATCAAATGTAACACATGGTCTTATATTTCCAATATGAGGATAGTTATAAACTGTTGGACCACATAAATAATATTTTTTCATGAAAACATTATATATGATATATCCTTAAAATAAACAATTTATTATATAATAATAAATTATGGAAATTATGGAATCGGCAAAAGAAATTATTATATGTTCAATTAAAGAAGCATTGAACAAATTAAAGATAAATAAACCTGTAGTATTAACGGAGGCTAAAAACTACGGAGATTATTCTACCAATATTGCACTAACATTGCAAAAAGAATTAGGCAAAAAGGCAATTGAAATTGCCCAAGAGATTGTTAAAAATATTGATTTAAATAAATTTAGTCAAATTAGTGAAATTAAAATAGCAGAGCCTGGATTTATTAATTTTTGAGTATCTAATTCAGTTTTTGCAGATACAGTTAATTTAATCAATAAACTTGGAAAAAATTTTGGAAGCCTTTCTAAGGAAGGGAAAGGAAAGATTAATGTAGAATTTGTATCTGCAAACCCTACTGGCTATCTACATATTGGTCATGCTAGAAATGCCGCAATTGGAGCTACACTATGCAACATTTTAGAAAAAGCCGGACACCAAGTTATTAGGGAATATTTGGTAAATGATTATGGTAACCAAATGAATAAATTAGCAGTATCAATTTATTCAAGATATCAACAAATATTTAATCCTTCATATGAACTACCAGAAGATGCTTATCGCGGTGGTGATGTTATAGAATTTGCACAAGCATTTTATGAAATGCATAACGAAGAATATAAGGGTGTAGAATATACACCTGAAATTGAATTATTATTTAGAGATTTTGGTAGAACATTTGCTCTAAAAAATATTGAAGAAGATCTAAAGAAATTTGGTGTGTGATTTGATATATATACTTCAGAAAAAGCACAATATGAAAATGATTTGGTTTGACCTGCTATAAGAAGATTAAAAACAACCTACGTAAAAGATGGGGCAACATGATTAAAAACCACAAGTGGTGGCAAAGATGATAAGGATAGAGTTATTATTAAAAGAAACGGTGATTCAACCTATCTTTGTGCAGATATTGCTTATCATGAACAAAAATTTAGACAACTTGAAGACTCAGAAAAAGGAATTATTATTGATGTTTGAGGAGCAGATCACTCTGGTTATGTTGAACGTGTCAAGTTTGCGTTTGAAGATCTAGGATACCGTAGAGATCAATTAGAAATTATCTTATTCCAACTAATAAGAGTTATGAAAGACGGCAAAGAAATTAAAATGTCTAAACGTCTAGGAACATCTTTAACATTAAGAGAATTAATGAATGAAGTTGGCAAGGATGCAATTAGATTTTTCTTGATCGAAAGATCATACAATTCAAAAATTGATTTTGATATTAAAAAAGTTACAAGTACAGATGAATCCAATTCGATGTATATTATTAAATATGCTCATGCTCGTTGTGCTCAATTATTGCAAAAATTTAATTATGTTAACCCTATAGCAACCAATCTAACTGATGAATTTTCACAAAAATTAGTAGCTCAATTGAAGGAATATCCAGACTTAATTAGTACAATGGCTAAAACATACAAGGTTAATTTATTGCCACCATATTTACTAAAATTGGCTAGAGCATTTAATTCATTTTATTCAAATGTTAAGGTTATTGGATCTCAAAACGAGGAAAGCTATGTGGCTTTAGTTAAAGCTATTAAAATAGTTTTATTTGATGCGATGAAGTTAATGGATTTAGAAACTCCTGAAAAAATGTAGCTTTTGTTCTAAAATATAATTAGTTAACACCACTTGATTGGTGTTTTTTTTATTGCTTCTAGAGGTCAAAAGAATAAATAAAAAATGGCGGGTAAGAGAGGATTTGAACCTCCGCGGGTGCTTTATACACCCCTACAGTCTTAGCAGGACCGCCTCTTCGACCACTTGAGTACTTACCCATGCCTATTTTAAGCATTGTTAATTATATACTAATATAAGTTAATTTATGTGAAATAATTAAGGAAGACAAGTAAATATTTATTATTTTATTCTTTTTGGAGGATAAATTTCCTTAATATTATCTGACCATATTCCTAATTTTTGGTATCTTGCTTCTTTTTCATTATTCTTTAATCAAAAATAAAAGTTTTCATTTTTTGTGTAATATTTGCTTCTTTTATCAAGAGATATATAAGAAACTTTGCTAAAGCCGTTTTTTATGAGTTCTTTATTGATGCAAATTATTGAACCGTCGTTTTTATAAACTAAAATTATTGCGACAATTCGACCATAAGCATCAAAGAATTTCTTATTTTCATCCTTATTTTGGTCACTAATTGTTGTTTGGGGAATTACTCAAATTTTTCTTGCTTCAAGAAGATTTCTTGTTGTAAAGTTTTTTGCAATCTTACCATATTTAAATTGTAACCCAACTGTTGGTTCAAATTTTTGTCCTACTTTTTTCCATGTTTCTGGTGTATCAATACCAGAAAACCTGAATCTAAAAGTTTTATTATTTTTTATGTTTTTTAATTCAGCAGTATCACCATCATTTATCTTAAAAGCAGATACTTCGGTGGCATTGTTTTCTCTAAAATCATTAGATAGAAGGTATTCTTTGTTATTAACATAAATAGATTTACTAGTTAGGTATATTTCTTTGTCTCTGCTATCTTCTGCACTTATATCTTTTTTATCTTGACTATTCTCGTTGCTATCTATTTTGGAATCGTTATTAAAAATTTCATCAAGGTCACCATTATTTATTTTATTATCATTAATTTGGAAATCTTTAAATAAGAATTTTAATAACGATATTTCTTGTGCGCTTCATTGTGAAAGTTTTTTTGTATAAGTTTTTCTTATTTTTTTAGCTAAAATAATGAATTTTTTAATTATTGAGTCAAAGACTTCTGTATCAATAACCTTCTTAAAGGAAAGTAAAGATCTAATTTTTAAAAACGTTGTAGTTATTTGGCTGTGTTCTTTCTTATCTAATAGGCTATGCTTATTGAAGATAGAAATTCAAATTTCATTTATCACTTTTAATTTATTCGCTAATTTATCAATATTTATTGGTAATGCTTGATTATTTATTGGAAATTTTTTTATGTCTTCTAGAATAATTATTAGTTGCTTTAAAAAGGTTTGATCTTTTTTTCTTGAATAGCTTTTTGAATCCTCGTTTGTAATGTCTGCAATCTCATTACATAACTTTAAATCTATGACATTTTTACTAATTGTATTTTTATATTCGGTTATTTTTCTTAATAGTTTCTGTGTATCGTTATTTTTTTCTATTGTGCATTGAACTAGCATATAGCTAGCTATCGGAAGGCTAGGAGCTATTAGACTTGATAATAAAAATCTTTTTATATTTTTTTTCATTAGTATTTGGTTAATATCTCCAATGCTTTATTGTAAATAGCCATATTACTATTTTTATAAAGTTTTCTCGGATTATAGTTTTTGTTTTCCATTATATTATTGTTTTTAAGAAAGTGTTCAAGTGCCTTTGCATTCTCTATTTGTAACTCAGTATTTATATTAATTTTTGCAATGCCATTTTGAATGCATTTTTTGATATCTGCATCACTAATTCCCGAACCGCCATGTAAGACAAGCGGCATTTGAAGAGCTTGATTTAGTTGATTTAGTAATTCGAAGTTTATACCTTTTCAATTTTTTGGATATTCCCCATGAATATTGCCGATACCAATAGCAAGCATATCAATACCCACATTTTTAAACTCAATCGCTTCTTCAATTTTTGTATATACAACGTCACTGACGATACCATCCTCCGTTCCTCCTATTCTCCCAATTTCACACTCAAGTGAAATATTTTTTTTCTGGCATATTTTATAAAGTTTTTTTGTTATATTGAGATTTTCAAGAAATGGTAATTTACTTCCGTCAAACATTATAGATGAAAAATTTGCATCGATTGCTTTAATACAATCGTTATATGTTCCGTGATCTAAATGAAGACAAACGGGAATTGTTATTTTTAAATCCTGTATTAAAGAATTCACGACACTATAGCAAACATTGTAACCGCCAAAATATTCAGCAGCAGATGAACTCACTCCCAAAATAATCGGTTTATTTGCATTGTTAGCAGCAAGCAAAACTTGCTTAGTTCATTCTAAATTGTTAATATTAATATGGAACACAACATCTTTGTTTTTATATGCTTTTTTTAATAATTCTTTTGCATTAACTATCATAAACAAAATAAAAAACCAAACAAAATAAGTTTAGTTTTTATAGTCAGGTCTAATTGTTGTTCATGTTCCATCGGCATTGTGAAAGAATCTTCCATCTACAGTTAGTAAACGGTATAATTCCCCGCGTTTTTTTAGTAAAATTTCTTCATCAGTACTAGTATCAATACTTTCACTTCTTCATCTTTTTAATAGAATTTTTTGTATTGAATTAAATAAATTATAGAAATCTAAATTTTGTTTTTCATTTAGAATTTCTTCAGTAATATCAAGTAATGTTTTATATTCTTTTTCTTCTGTCATATAACCTCTTTATTTACAATAAGTATATATTTTACCTTGTATTAAATATATTATAATTATAAATACTTATTATTTAAATTTATTAGGAATTTTAAAAATATGAAATGTTAAAAAAATTCTATTTTTTCAACTAATAATAAGGTCTAAAAACTTAAAAATTCCGGCATTGTCAAGTCTCAAATCCCTTATTTTATTTATTATTTTTTATTTTTTAGTTTAAATTAGTATAAAAACCCAAAAAATAAAAGTGTAGTATAATTAATATTGTATAAATAGAGCATTTATTTGCACTTTTTTATACGCTAAATAACATCACTTATTTGAAAGGGAAACAAATGTCTGTATTTGACAGTAAATTTAAAGGAATTCACGTTTATTCAGAAATCGGAGAATTAGAATCGGTTTTAGTTCACGAACCAGGGCGTGAAATTGACTACATTACACCAGCTAGACTAGATGAATTATTATTCTCAGCTATCTTAGAAAGTCATGATGCAAGAAAAGAACACAAACAATTTGTATCAGAATTAAAAGCCAACGACATCAATGTTGTTGAACTAACTGATTTAGTTGCAGAAACATATGATTTAGCATCACAAGAAGCTAAAGACAAATTAATTGAAGAATTTTTAGAAGACTCAGAACCTGTTCTTTCAGAAGAACACAAAATGGTTGTAAGAAACTTCTTAAAATCAAAAATGTCATCAAGAGAATTAGTTGAAATTATGATGGCTGGAATCACCAAGTATGATTTAGGTATTGAAGCAGATCACGAATTAATCGTTGACCCAATGCCAAACCTATACTTTACCCGTGACCCATTTGCATCAGTTGGTAATGGTGTAACAATTCACTACATGCGTTACAAAGTTAGACAACGTGAAACATTATTCTCAAGGTTTGTATTTTCAAATCACCCTAAACTTGTAAACACACCATGATACTACGACCCATCTCTAAAATTATCAATCGAAGGTGGAGACGTATTTATCTACAACAACGAAACCTTAGTAGTTGGTGTTTCAGAAAGAACTGATTTACAAACAATAACCTTGTTAGCTAAGAATATTGTTGCTAATAAAGAATGTGAATTCAAACGTATTGTTGCAATCAATGTTCCTAAATGAACAAACTTGATGCACTTAGACACATGACTAACAATGTTGGACAAGGATAAATTCCTATACTCGCCTATTGCTAATGATGTATTTAAATTCTGAGACTATGATTTAGTAAATGGTGGAGAAGAACCACAACCAATGGAAAATGGTTTACCACTAGAACAATTATTAGAATCAATTATTAACAAAAAACCTATCTTAATTCCAATTGCTGGTGAAGGTGCTTCACAAATGGAAATCGAAAGAGAAACTCACTTTGATGGTACAAACTATCTAGCAATTAGACCAGGTGTTGTTATTGGTTATTCACGTAACGAAAAGACAAACGCTGCCTTAGAAGCTGCTGGAATCAAGGTTCTTCCATTCCATGGTAACCAATTATCATTAGGTATGGGTAATGCACGTTGCATGTCAATGCCTTTATCACGTAAAGATGTTATGTGATAGTAACTATCTAAAATTATTGAATTTTATATATTAAAAATCCTCAGCAATAAGCTGGGGATATTTTTTTGATTTAAATTTTAGGGTTTAGCTTAATAGTTTTAAGCTTATCTACTTCAAGTTTTGTTATGAAATCATGCTTTATATCACCTGAAAATTCTTTTGGATCATATTCACTTTCGCCTCTAAACAAGATAATTTGGTTACCCCTGTTTTCAGAATTGTCACTTTCGACAATATGAATAAAATTAATTCCAATTAAATTAAATCTTGAATCTATTACCATCGAACCGCTTGAACCGCTATCAAGTGATTCGTTCTTTTCATTGTTAAGATATAGTGTTGTCATCTGTTGGAGAATATTTTTAGGCATTCCGTGTTCAGATGCTTTTCCAAATGGTTTTTCATAGTCCATTCATTTATTGTCTATACTATTTCAATCTTTGTTTTCTTTTTTGTTATATCTTACCCATAAGCTATTAAAGTTATCTTTGTTATTTTTATCATTATCAACAACACGGTTTTTTGTTTCAATATAGCCACCTTGTGATCTGGCAGCATTTAATTTAATTGTTCCATTGACATCTGGAAAACCGAGCACAAAATGAGTTTGGATAGGGCTCTCGTGATTCTTTTGCTTATTTGTTTCATTACCAAAACCAATATATCAATCCTTTTCGGCTGGTGTGTCTAAAATTTCATATAGGGTAGGAAATAGATCTCTTATATTATTTTTAGTGAATCTTAGTTTAAGGATTGCAAAATCAGCTCCGCCATTTTTAACTGTCCCAAGGCGGTTATTGACATCTGTGAGTTCATCAAAGAAATTTGTGACAGCCCGATTTGCTCTTAATCCTTTCGAGCTAAATCTTGGAGTGTAGTATATCCAATCTAAATACTGACTTTTTGTATCAGTACCCTGATGTGTGTTTAGCGGTTTTTTAAAGTATTTTTGATAATCATTAATAATTTCACCATTGTTTGTGGTTTCATAGTTATGCTTATTGAAATTAAAATTAGGGTCTAGTCTTCCAACAAAGTTATTAATATTTTTTTTATCTGTATTTTTGTTGTACACAATACTTTTGTCAAAGATATGAGTTAATGATGCGACGTGGGCATTGGTTGCAACTAAAAATTCATATTCTTCGCCACCATTTTTATTGGTTGTTATTTTATTATCAATTCTGTCTACAATTCATGCTGTCCCAGAAGTACTTGTATAGCGTTGCGAAGGACTTCCACCAAAGGGTGGCCGTACTGTATAAATACCTTTATAATTTAGTGAGAATGACCTATCATAGATGTATTGATAAAAATCATCATTTTTTCTTAGTAATGAATTGCTTGTGTTAAGTGTTAGATGTCTAAATTGTGCAGATTTAGTTTTAAATAATAATGTTATTTCGCCAGTTAAATCATTATGTTTAGCTTTTATTTCTTCAATTTCTTGATTAAAGTCTATCATTTTTTTGATTGTATCTAAGTCGATATAATAAAGAAACTGACTTAGATTAGATGGAAGATAGCCAAAAGGGTTGTTTCTTATAATTCCCTTAATTTTATTAGCAATATTCTCATCTTGTTTAATTTCGATAGAATTGTTGGGTATGGTATCAAAAGTGTCAAGGAACAAAGCTTTCATCATATGTTCTTTATTGTATCCATTAAAGAATTGACGTCATTTTTGTTCATCATTATCACCATATTCTCCATATATGCCAACTTCCTTAAGATAGTTTAAAAAACCAGGATCTAAGCGATTATTTGATAAATCTAAACCAGTATTGTTATTCGCTGTTTTTAGATAGTTTTTAAATTCTTGAAGTTTCTTTTTATAATAAGGTGTTTGGGTGACAATAGCATTGGCATCATTGAATTTTTGTGTAGATTTATTGAATATTAAATCAAATCCTAGACTGTGCTTTGGTGAATCGGTTTTAGAATTATTAGTTGTTGAGTTTATATCGGTATTAAGTTTTTGAAGCTTATGGTTTCTAATAACTTTCTTAAATTTTTGGCTTAGATTATATAACTGTGTTTTAAATTCTTTTAGGGCATCATTTAATTCATCGATGTTATTATTGTAATCTCTTTGGCGGTCGCGATATTTTATTAAGTTTGTATATGCTATTGCAAGCTTATGGCGTTCATTGACCAATTCAGGATCATTATCTGTTTTTTCAAAGAATTCATTTACTGTTGATATTTGTTTTTGAGCTTCGGCAAGTAATGCTTGACTATCATTTATTTTTTCATAGTTAGGAGCAGGTACATCTATGCCTGGTGATGGAGTTATATCCGGCACGTTTGGAGATGGTATTTGTGGTGCTTCATTTGAATTATTATTTTGCTTGTTTATTTCATTATCAATTTTTTGTGATAACTCGCCAAAAAGATCACGATAATCATTATTTGTGAAAGAAATTTTTTCTAGTTCATTTTTTAGTTTTTCTTGTTTATCAATGTCATGAATTGAAGATATATCATTATATAGTTTTGCTTTTGATTTATAAAAATCACTATTTTTTATATTTTTAGAAGTTTTAATTAAGGTTGATAATTTGTTTTTGATTGTTATTTCAATGTTAAGAGCATTTACATACGCAATTGCTTTTTGGTTATATTCATCAAAGATGCTATTGGCATCATTACTAATTTGTTCTAGCTCATCTTCAGTTATATTACCTTTTTTAATTTCATTTTGGTATTCATTATATTTAGGTGATCCATCAAGCTTTTCTATGTTTTTAGCAGTTTTGTCTAAAATTTTTTGAATTTCATTATCTAACTTTTTAATGATGTTGTCAATTTCTTTTGCATTAATATTTTGTTGGTTTAGTTGGTCTGACAACTCTTTTTTTAATGGATTTTTACTAGAAAGTCTTGAAATTAATTCTAATAATTTTTGCACATCCGGTTTCATTTGATGAGCAAGAATTTTTGCTTTAATATCTAATATTTTTTCTTCATTATCAGCACTACTTAATTCGGTTTTTAATTCCTTTTTTAAATTATCATCTTGAAAGGAATCAAGCAATATTTCCACATCAGATTTTAGCTTATTTAAGTAACTATTAACTTGATTTTTAATATCATTAAAATCGTCGACGTTTGCGTCTTTATTATTAAATTTTTGTTTTAATTCTTTGTATTTTTGCTTTGTTTTAGAAAGTTTATTAAGCAAAATTAACACTTCTTGTTTTAAAATTGCTTTGTTTATTTCTAAATCTAGCAATTTTGAAACTTCTTCGATATTTTTGTTCGTAGCTAATTTAGCTTTATTTGCTAGTTCTTCTTTATCATTGTTTGAAATATCAGATGCATTAATTTTTTCGATTAGGGCATTTATTTTATTTTTTAATAGTTGATCTTCAGTACTTATTTTTGATAGGAAATCAATAATATTTTTTTTAATTAGATTTATTTCTTCTAGTGTTTTAGCTTCACTTATTTGGATGATAAATTTTTCTTTTTTATCCTTACTTAAATCTTTTATCAAGGCATTTAGTTCTATTTTAGCTAATTCCAAACTTTTTGTTTTTTCTTGCAATATTAATTGTCTGTTAGTTTCTTCTAAAATATTTTTTAGGTTTGCGGCATTATTGTTATTTTGAAAACGATTGAGAAGATTGTTTTTTATTTCGTTGTTTTTTAATTGATTAATTTTTGATAAAACAAATGCTCTATCCTCTTCTATCTGCTTTTTTATGTTTTTTAAAATAATTTGTAGAGTAGCATAATTTTTAGGCGAATATTGTCTAAATTTAGGATCATTAATTTGTTTTAAAAAATCTCTTTTGCTATCCTCATTCACTATGTTTGCAACTAAATTTTTAGCAGCCGTGATTAATTCTTGTGTTTCTTGCTGCTGTTTGTTGTTTTTTAAAAAAGTAGCATATCCTATTCCCACAGCAGTCCCTATAATACCTATCATTGAAACAGTGGAAATACTTGCTATTAAAATCTTCTTCTTTTTGCTTTTTTGCATAAAAAACCTCAATATTAAATTTTTATCTTACGTAAAAGTGTTTTTATTATACCTAATTTTTACTTCTATTAAGCTAAAAAAGAAATGTATTTTTATACAAAAAAATTTTGAATTATCATAACAAAACGCCTTATTGTTGATCAAATTCAAATTTAAATTTCTATTTTTTTATATTTGTCAATCCTTTTGTATGTACTGAATCATTCATATAATTAATCCACCATATAAATTTCAGTCTTCTAACTTATTATTTTTTTACTAAAATTGTGTTAAAATTTGAAAGTACTTTTTATAAAAGTATCGATAGATTATGAAAAAACAAAATTAATTTATCAAACACTATTGTGAATTCAATCGCATGTGCCTTTTTTGGTGTTGATTGTTAGAAACAATAGGGAGAAAAAAACAAACTTATTTTTATTTATATCTTAAAAAGGAGATTAAAAAAATGACAACAGAACAAAAACAAGTTGAACAAAAGCCAGTTGAACAAAAAACTGCAGTATCTAGCGAACCCGTTATTGTTTCAAGAGAAAAATTATTAGAAGCAGGAACATATTTTGGTCATAGAGTAAGCCGTTGAAATCCAAAGATGAAACAATACATTTATGGAAAAAGATCAGGTATACATATTATCGATATTGCTAAAACTCAAAAAACTTTAGAATATGCATACAAACTATTAAATAAAATGGCTCAAAAACCAATCTCATTTATTTGAGTTGGTACTAAAAAACAAGCTAAATCTGCTATTGAAGCAGCAGCAGCAAGAACTAATTCAGTTTATGTTACTGAACGTTGATTGGGCGGAACTTTAACAAATTCGCAAACAATTTTTAAGAGCGTTAAGGAACTTGATAGATTAGAAGCTTTGCAAAAAAATGGATATCAAGGATATACTAAAAAAGAAGGTCTTCTAAACGATAAGAAGATTGCTAAGTTACAAAAGAACCTTGGTGGTATTAGAAAACTAGCTAACAAGGCGCAGATGCCACAAGTTATGATTGTTGCTTCACCTGTTGAAGATGAAATTGCTATTAGAGAAGCAAAGAGAAAAGGTTTAAAAGTTTTTGCAATTCATGATACAAATTCAAATCCAGATTTAGTAGATTTTGTTATTCCAGCAAACGATGACTCGGCAAAATCATTAACTTTAATTATTACAATTTTAGCTGATGCTATTGCTTCTGCTAGAGGTGGTTCTCAATTATTTGCTTATAAAACTAATGAGGAAATTGTTTTACCAGAAGATCCTAGAACAAGCGAAATGAGAGAAATGAGAGAAAGAAGATTTAATAAACCAGTAGAATCTTCGAAAACACCTGAGGAAAAATAAATTATCTCAAAGTATAAGAAAGGGTATATATGTCAATCGATTTAAATAAAATTAAAGAATTAAGAGAAAGAACGAATTTAGGATTTTTAGATGTTAAAAAAGCGCTTGAGGCTAATGACAATGATGTTGAAAAATCAATCGACTGATTACAAGAAAGAGGAATTTTAAAGGCTGCTAAAAAAGCTGGAAGAATCGCAGCCGAAGGTATCGTTAGAGCTGTTGTTAAAGATAACGTTGCAGTTATATTTGAACTTAATTCTGAAACAGATTTTGTTTCTAAAAATGAATTATTTATTGAATTAGCAAATAAAATCGGTGAATCATTGTTGGTAAATGATTTTACCAGTGATGAAGAATTACAGGCAATTAAAATTGATGGTGTTTCAATCGAGGATCAAACTAGTTTATTAACAGCAAAAATTGGTGAAAAAATAACATTAAGAAGAGCGCTAAAATATGTTGCTAAGGAAGGCGAAATTGTGGCCGGCTATACTCATGCTAATAATAGAGTGGCAACGATTATTATGGGTAAGGGTATGAATGCTGAAGCATTAAGAAATGTATCGATGCATATCGCTGCCCTTAACCCATCTTATTTAACAGAACAATGTTTGTGTCCAGTTGAGTTAAAAGGTATTCATGATATGTTGGATGCATCACCTGCTCTAGCAAATAAGCCTGAAAAGATTCAACAATCTATTAAGGAAGGTTTACTAAGAAAACAATTAAACGAAAAAGGTGTTTTATTATATCAACCCTTCGTAATGGAAGATACTAAAACTGTTGGACAGTATCTAAATGATTCTCACTTGACTTTAGTTAGTGCTAAAAGATATGAGGTTGGGGAAGGAATAGAAAAGAAAACAGTTGACTTTGCCGCAGAAGTTGCCGAACAAATGGCTAAATAATAATTAAGATTAACTACCAAATTATGTGGTAGTTTTTTTATGCTAATTTAAAACTAGAAAGGAAATCTACGATTAATTCTTTGAGTTCTTTTATAAACTTAGGTTTATTATTTTTAGATAAACGCATTTTGGAGAACTTTAACACCTTATTTTTTATCTTTAGCATTACGCTTGAGAACAGGAAAGGTTGGGAGAAATAGCGAAAATTACAAATGGAAAAAGTAATTCTAATGACTCGGTAAAAAATGGGGCATATCCTTTTTATATAAGATCAGAAGAAATACGTAGAAGTAATAAATATTTATATGATGAAGAAGCGATAATAACAATTGGAGAGGGAAATATAGGAAAAGTATTTCATTATGTAAATGGTAAGTTTGATCTACACCAAAGGTGTTATAAGATAAGTAATTTTAATTCAAATATATATGGTAAGTTTTTTTATTATTACTTTTCACAGAATTTTTATAAAAGGGCTATTACGGATAGTTCTAAAGCCACTGTCGATTCTATTAGACTAGAAACAATAACAGGAATGGCGATTAATATTCCTATCTTATTAAAAGAACAAATTAAAATATCAACTATTTTTGATTTTTTTAACACCCTCATCACCCTTCATCAGCGTAAGTTAAATGCCTTAGAAAATATCAAAAAAACCTTATTAGAAAAGATGTTTGCGGATGAAAAATCTGCATTTCCATCAATAAGATTTAAGGAATTTACTAACGCTTGAGAACAGGAAAAAATAGGAAATATATTTACAATAACTAGAGGTTATGTACTTGGAAAAGAAAAATTATCATTAGAAAAAAATGCTTATTTTAAATACCCAGTTTTCTCATCACAAACTGGAAATAATGGTTTAATGGGGTATTATAATTCATATTTATTTGATAAAGCCATAACTTGAACAACAGATGGAATATATGCCGGAGATGTAAAATATAGAGATGAAAAGTTCTATTGTACTAATGTCTGCGGTGTTTTATTAAATGATAACGGTTTTATAAACTTGTGTAATGCATTATCAATAAACAAGGTTTCTAAAAAGCATGTTACGAAGGTGGGAAATCCTAAATTAATGAATAATGTAATGAAAGAAATTTTATTTAAATATAGCAATAATTTAAGAGAGCAAAAAAGAATTTCATCAATTTTTAACAACATAAACACCCTCATCGCCCTTCATCAGCGTGGGCATAATTGGGGGAGAGATGAGAAAAAAATCAGAAATTTTATTTTATAAATATTTTCAAAATTGAATTTTTGTATATAAAAAAGGTTCTATAAGAAACGTTAGTTTTAAAAAATACGAGTTATCATTAGATTGAATAATTAAATTGGTGCCTGAGTTAAGATTGTGCGATATAGATAGAATGGAATACCAAAAAATATTGAATGATTATGCTACTTATCATGAAAAACAAACAACAATGGATTTTCACCACCATTTAAAAAGCGCATTATTAGATGCATTTGATGAAGGTTTAATAGATAATGATCCTACTAGAAAGGTTGTTATAAAGGGTAAACCACCTAAAAAGAAAGCGCAGAAGTTTTTAAGTCAATTTGAGCTTCAATTGCTCCTAAAAACCTTGAAATTAAACGAAAAAATTAATTGTGATTGATTGTTGCTTTTAATAGCGAAAACTGGCTTGCGGTTTTCGGAAGCTATAGCAATCACGCCGGAAGACTTTGATTTTTCAAAACAAACATTGAATATAACTAAGACATGAAATTATAAAGAAAATGGTGGTTTTTTACCTACCAAAAATAAAACTTCGGTTAGAAAAATTCCATTAGATTGAATGACTATTTCACAGTTCTCGAGTCTTGTTAAAGACTTGCCAGGTGATAAACCTATATTTATCCTTAAGAAAAAAATTTATAATTCTACTATTAATGATACACTTAGCAGAAGATGCAAAACAGCAAATGTTCCTATCATAACTATTCACGGTTTAAGACATACTCATGCATCATTATTGTTGTACGCCGGGGTATCGATTGCTTCTGTTGCTAAAAGGCTTGGTCATTCTAGTATGAACACAACTGAGAGAATATATTTGCATATTATTAACGAGTTAGAGAATAAAGATATCGATGTTGTTATGCGTTCAATATCGAGTTTAAACTAAAATATATCAATGCCCACACTAAAAAATAGAACCAAATAGGTTCTATTTTTTTTCCTTGTATTGCTTTATAAGATCAATAATTAGGGGTCTTAGCTTATATTTAGGGCCGTCCGCGGATTTAACAAGCGGTCAAATATAAGCTTCAAAATTATTGTTTTTATTAATGTCTTCTTTAATATCTATATAGCAATTATTTACGAATTCTTCAATTTTTTCTTTTTCGAGTCCATATATCGCTAATTCATCAAGATTTTTTTGTAGTTCTTCTTGTTTTTTTTGTTTTCAAAAGTCATTTAAACTAGGTTTATTATTATCGGGAAGATTACATCATTCCTTAATTCATTCGGGATTTTTAATATAATACTTGCTTAAAACATGAGGTATCGATTTGCAAGTTCTTAATTCTAATTCAAGATTTGTGAAAAAATTTTTATCATAAAGTTCTTGCTTTTTATTGTTTTGAATATCTTTTAGAATTTCAGTATTATAAAATCTAAGCTCATCATCCGAATCATTAAAAGTTGCTAATGAATTAAGATTGGTTAAAATAACATCAATTTCATATATTTTCACATCAATTCTTTCGGATATTTCTTTATCAAAGGACATCAATTTTTCATTTTCTTCTCATTTAAAACTCAATAAGTTTAATGAATTTATTAAGCGTTTAATTTTGCACAAATGATTATAAGCCTTTTTAAGATTTTTAACTTTGTTTATATCATCAGTGTCAAATGATTCAATATTTTCGAATCAGTTAATACCTAATTCTTTGAATAATTTTTCAACTTCTTTATATTCTTCATTTGCATATTTTACTATAGATGATGTATCGGAAACTGTGATTATTGTTAAATCCTCATAAGCATATTTTCTAAATGCATCCTCAACATTTTTCTTCATGTGATATGGAAATTTGTAAAAATGTGCTCTACCAAATTCTTTATGAATATTGTATTTTCTATTAGTTCGCGAAACACTTTGGACTAAATTTTGTGATTCTTGTTGTTTATCAAAATATACTGTTTGAATATATTTTGAATCAAAGCCGGTTAACATCTGATTTACTACAATTAACAAGTTTATAGTTTTTGAATCATCATCTTCATCCATATTGATTCTTTTTAGTCTTTGTGAAATGTCTTTTTTGAATAGTTCGTGTTCATCATTTTGGTTAATAATTTTAAAATCGAAGTCTTGTTCGTATTTTTTATATATTTCTTTAAATGCTTCTTCAAGCTTTTCAAGTTTTTGTGGAGACTCATCACTATCTAATGATCTTGTAAATAAAGCGGTGAATTTAAAATTACGTTTTTCATCTTTTATATCAAGATTATTTATATGTTTATTAAATATATGGAAATATTTTATTGCATCTTCAATACTTGAAGTGGCCAAAATTGAAGAAAAATTATATTTAAAACCATTAGATTTCGCCAAATTATATCAATCGTCTAAAATGCTTTCAACTACAAGATTTTTATATAAATCGCTTTCATAAATATAGTTAATCTCATCTTCTAATTCAATTAGTTTATCCAAATTATCTGATTTTTCATTAAATTCTTCTAATTTTTTAGTAACTTCATATGGAGCATCATTTTTTAAAGAAAGAAGCTCTTGTTTTAATGTTTCATTTTTAATGGAATTTAATTTTTCAGTACAAAATTTTTTATTATGTTCAATATTGCAATTAAATGCTCACTTATATAAATCTTCAAATATATTATATTTACAACTAAATTTTAGAACCTTTTCTTGTACTATAGCATCCCCTAGAGTATAGCTATGTAATTTTTCGCCAAAAATATCATATGTATTAGGTGTTTCATCAAAAATAGGGGTTCCAGTAAAACCGAAAATTATGGTTTTTTTCTTAAAGGTATTTTTAATTTTGCTCATCATTGAGCCAAATGTACTACGGTGGGCTTCATCAAAGATTAAGACAATTCTTTTTTTATCAAGAATATTTTTATGATCTTCATTTATACGATCTAATTTCTGAATTGAAGTTACAATGATTGGTTGATCTTCGTTTTTTCTTGTCTTATTTTGCAAATCTCTTGTACTAGAAACATCAGTAACCTTTTTATCATGTTTTACAAACTCATTATAGGTTTGATCCACTAATTCAATTCTATCAGCTACAAATATTACTAAATCAGCAAGATTATGCTCAATTATTAATGAACTAGTCTTAAAGCTAGTGAAGGTTTTTCCTGAACCTGTAGCATGTCAAATGAATCCCCCTTTAATAGGTTCATCATTTTCTGCTAAAAAAAGATCCGTTTTTCTAATTTTATCAAGAATTTTCTTAACAGCATAGTATTAGTAACTTCTTAAAATTTTTAGCTCATCGCCGTCCGGAATAGTGTAGTCACAAATTAATTCTAATGACATTGGAATAGATAAAAAGTTCTTAACAACATCAACTCAATTATTAATTTCATTTTTATTAGTTTCATCATACCAATTAATAAATTTTAATTCCCTATTTCTTGGTGAATATTCCATTTTTAATGGATTCATTGCAACTACTATATGTATGAATTTAAAGATACCATTATAAATGCTTTTTGTTGCTTCATTATAATTTATTAATTGATTTTTTGCATTAATAATACTTTTATCTTTATTTTTTAATTCAATATGAATAAGTGGTATTCCATTTATTAATAAGAAAATATCGCTTCTTTTTTGGTCGTTATTGCTGTTATTGATTCTAACTTGTCTTGCGATTTGAAAATAATTTTTACCACCATCATTATTTAGTTGTTCCTTATGAATTAAGGTTAAAGGGATTATTTTTTGTTCTCTTTTTAATTGCAATCCTTGATTTGGTTTTATAATGTTTCTATTAACTTGAGCAATATTTTGTTGAGATTGTATTTCATTTATTAATAGATCTAATTCTTTTTCAGTGATTGGTTTACCGTCAAGTTTATCCACATTGTTATGGTTTAAGATACGCAATCAATTTAACTTTAAATCATGTTCGCTAACATTATTTAATTCATTATCAATATTTAATTGACCAAAACCTTGATTTTTTCAACCATTATCTAATAAAAGCTTTACAACATTTTCTTCGAATTCGGCTTCATTTTTGAAATTTTCATTATTAAAATTAAGTTTTGACATATTGCTCCTATACAAACATCTTTTCTAATAAGGTTTTTTTGATATTTTCTAAGGCATTTAACTTACGCTGATGAAGGGTGATGAGGGAGTTTATATTGTCAAAAAGGTGACCTAATTTATTTTCTTCTTTAAAGTTAGGATGAACAATTTTTAAATCACTAAGCATATCATATACGATATATGGAATACTTCCCCTGCGAGCTTCATCATTAATTTTTTTAGGTAATAAAGTAAATAATAAATAATACAAAAATACTCTATTAATTCCTATTTTAGTTAATACATAAGTCCTTTGATATGCGTTAAAAAAATTATCGGCTAAATGTAAATAACCCATAGATGCACCATTACCTGCAACTGTTATTGCGGGTCCTTTAAATGCATATGAATTTATTTTAAATTTCTCAATTCCTGAAGTATAAAAATCATATTTACCGCACTCAACCATAGCATTAGCATTTAACTTTCCTGTACTAATTTCACATAAATTCCCCAACCTTTCCTGTTCTCAAGCGTTAGTGAATTCCTTAAATCTTATTGATGGAAAAGCAGATTTTTCATCCGCAAACATCTTTTCTAATAAGGTTTTTTTGATCTTTTCTAAGGCATTTAACTTACGCTGATGAAGGGTGATGAGGGAGTTTATAGAAACAAATAATATAGCGATTGCTTTTTGTTCATCGTAACTTGTTCGAAAAATATCAACGGCTTTTAAAGATGTTGAAGTAATTGTTGGTATAGACGAATTTGAGCCTAATTCCATAATTCTTTTTTCATTCTTCTTCAACAAATTAAATAGAAAATAAGAGTTAATATTTTCTTTGAGATCTAATGAAAAACACTTATCATTAAGATAAAATTTTTCAGAAATGAAAGATACATATCCACATTTGCCAGCTCTTGCTATTGTAATAGTATTCTCCATTCTATTATATTTAGAATAATAACCCATAACATCGATTCCACCTGAGACAATTGGAAAACCTTTGCTTAGTGATTGAGAAATAGTAATACCTTTACCAGTTGAAAAATTAGAAATTTTCCCCAACCTTTCCTGTTCTCAAGCGTTAGTAAATTCCTTAAATCTTATTGATGGAACCATATTATTTTTGCTCATTTTTATTACCGCCTAGAATTGCGATTAATTCATTAATAGCCTTTTGATCATAATCATCTGCTTTTAAATCTGCAAGGAGTTCGATTAATTCTGATTCTTTTTTACTAATTTCATCGTTTATTTCATTTAATGTGTTTTGGTATTTATTGAATAATATTTCAATTTTATTGATAAATGAGTCAATTATTTTATCAACGAGTTCAACAATATTTTTGCAAATATTATTAGTTCATTTGTAAAACAAGAGATCATAAAATGTATCTTCATCTAATGAATTATATTTTTCAAGAGAATCATGTAATAGTTCGAATTCATTTGATTTTAGCTCGTCTTTTAAATTCTTAAGTTCATTATTTAAATTATGAACATGAAGAAGCTTTTTGGATAATTCGATATTATCTAAGGCATTTTCGTCTTTCTTTAAGATAGCAACTTGTTTTGATAATTCTTTATTATCAAAACCATTTTCTTTAAATACTAATAAATCTTTGTCTTCTTCATCGATTGAATCAAAGGTTTCCTTGATTTCACTTTCTATTAATTCAATGTCATATTTAAGTTTTTCATTTTTATTTAAGCCAGCAGCAAAGAACTTGTTAATGATTGATTCTTTATTTACTAAACGAGCATCCCAATTAACTAAACTACCGTTTTTATTATTTTCGACATTTTTTTCTTGAAAAATAATTTCAGAGATTGGAATATTATCATTTTGATAATTTTGAATTATTTCAATATCCTCCTTAATGATTTCAAATTTTTCTATTGCTATTTGATATATATCGTATTTTTCAATAAAAGCATTATCCTTAATGTTTAATATAAATTTTTCAAAAATGCTTTCAAAGTTATAGACATTAATACCATTGATACTTTGATATGATGGAACATTATTTTTAATAAATTCAATAATTGAAATTGCGATATTCTTATTTTCGTTAATAAATTCTTTTACATAATTATCGTTTTTTATTGTATTTATTAATTCTTCATTTCTTAAATTTAAGAGATTATACCCATCGGATCTTTTTGAAATAAGCTTCTCCTTTAAACCGATAAATTTATTTCAAAACGAATCTAAAGTTGAAATTTCTTGGTCAGATACACCGCCATACATAGTTGAATATAAATCGTGAATTTCTTCCTTATCATAATTATCAATATATCTTGAAATGTTTAAATTATAATCATTATCTTCAATTTCTTTTAGTGAGACAATTCTTGAAAATCCTTCTTTTTCAATTCGGTTATTAACAACATCGGATATTTTAATAATATGTGATCTATCTAGTTTATTTTTATTTCCATCTTTTGAAAAAAGTTTAGATCCGTCAACAAACATAAAATCGTCGGTTGCTTTATTTTCTTTAAGAATCATAATTATGGTTGCAATACCTGTACCCATAAACATGTTATTAGGAAGACCAATAATAGTATCAATTTTTTGTTTCTTGATTAAAGATTTTCTGATTTCATATTCGGACCCCCCTCTAAATAAAACGCCATGAGGTAAAACGATTGCCATTATTCCGTCTTTGTCTAAGTGATATAAACTATGCAATAAGAAAGCATAATCTGCTTTTGATTTTGGCGCTATACCATAAGATTGAAATCTTGGATCATTCACCTTATTTTCGGGTTTTCAAAGGTGTGAATAAGGTGGGTTAGCTACAATAGCTTTGACTTTTTTGTCACCATTACTTTCTGTTGGCCAGTCATCTTCCAACGTGTCAGCTTCTCTAATATTTATTAATTGTGGTGGAATATTATGCATAATTAAGTTCATACTTAATGTTTTGAATGAAGTTGGTAGAATTTCTTGGGCAATATATTTAATTCTAATATCATGATGCAATTCATTCATATGTTTTTGGAATTTTTCAGCAACTCTAATTAATAAGGAACCAGATCCGGCGGTAGGGTCATAAATTCTAATGAGATCATTTTTATTATATGTAAACTTGCTTAGATGAAATGAAATAATATCGGACATTAAAATTCCGGCTTCAAGTGGAGTATAAAACTCACCAGCTTTTTTACCAGCAGTTGATGCAAATTCGCCAATTAAATATTGATAAATAAAACCTAAAACATCGTAGTCTTGTTTTTTGATTGGAATTTCATCAATAATTCTAATTATCTTTTTGATACTATCTTCATTTTTCACCTTTTGAATTGAAAGATAAAACTCATCAAAGATGTTTTTGTATAATGAATTAGGTTCATTAATAACTTCGATTTCACTATTAAAATGATTGATGGACTCAATAATATAGTTTCTATCAAATTTGTTGCGAAATTCCTTTTTATTCCATGAAGAAAATAAGTATTCATATGGTATATAGTATCCTAAATTGTTTTTTAAACTGGCAACTATTTCGTCAGGATTATTGCCTTTGGTAAGGTCCTCAATATATAAACATGATTCATTATCGTTGTCTTTCTCTTCGCTTTTTTGAGCTAGTTGATAATCACCGTTTTTATCTATTAGTGTTTCAGTTTGTTTTGAAGATAGGAATTTATAAAATATTAGACCTAAAATAATTTTGTCATATTCTGTTACATCTAATTGAGATCTTAGTTCATTAGCAGCAGACCAAATTTTATTAGCAAGCTTTTGCTTGCTCATTTTAATAAAGTCTTGATTATTTTCAATATTTTTTGACATATACAGCCCCTTAAAAAATAAGAATAAAATTTATACATTAAATTATAGCCTTATTTGTTAATTTGCCTTCCTCTAAGGTTGAAAAAAGATTAATACTAATTAACTAATTAATTAAATACAGAAGTTAAAGAACTTTTTTGTTGCATGTCTAAGTTAGCTTAATATAATTTAGCCTAAATTTTAGGAATATTTAAATATTGTTTTTGTGATTCAAAAATAAATGAATTAATTAAGTTAGAATCATTTTATAAATTTATATTTAGGTTAACAATGTGATGTAATTTGAGTATTTTTTGTAAAAAAATATGGCTAGTTATGTAAAACTAACTATATTTTTTAATTGTCACTTTCCCTTATTAATATCTATTTTTGATTCTTTGATAATTCTTTTTATTTTTAGCAAGATATGAATTAACAATATCCTCTTCTTGAATATCAACCAATAAGCCTAAACCTAAATAAGCCTCATATGCCTTTAAGACCTTATTTTTGTCTTTGGTATTTAAAAGTTCGGTAAAAAGTTTGTATGTATATGCCAATTGAAGTGTAAAATTTTTGTGCTTAATGTAGGGGTTGATAATTGGACTTATACCTTTTGGATATGCAATACTAGTTATAAAATGAATTCCATCAGCAAACTCCTCTAGCATCTTTTCGCGATCTATAACTTTATTTTTTTTTCAATATTTGAAGGCCTTAACTTCGTTGGCAAATTCTCCCAATTCAACTAATAGAGCAATAACAATTTTTGTATCAAAAAAACGAAAATCCTTTTTTGAAATGGTTTCAGAAAAAGCCTTATCCAGGTCAATTTGCAACATAAAAATTTCTTTTAAATCCATAGTAATAATTATTATATTACCAATCATAAAAATAAAAACTTTTTATTTGTCAATTAGTTAATTTTACATTTTAAAATTAAAAAGAAATAATTATGATTTTTTATTTTTAACATTATTTTAAAAATATAATTTATAATTATTAATGCTTTTATGCTCCAGTGGCGGAATGGCAGACGCAGTTGACTCAAAATCAACCGGTTAAGAGCCGTGCTGGTTCAAGTCCAGTCTGGAGCACCATATAAATAATTTACCTTTCACAAATGTAGATACAGAATACTTATAATACAAATATAAGTATTTTTTTATTATAATTTATCTTAATAAATAATAAAATACCAAAGGTGGTTTAATGAATAACAGAAAACAAGAATTAAGAAAGTTAAAACGGCTTGATTTACATTCAAGTTGATATTCGATATTAACCATTGCTGTCATTATCATTGTATGAGCCTTAATTATTTATATGGTTACCATATTTGAAAATAAATATTCAAGTGATAGCACTTTTAAAATATTTAACGATATTACTGTTAGTATTATTGCTGGTTTAATTTCGGGAATATTATCAATATTGCTAGCTTTTATTTTTCTTGATTTAATTAAAAGAGCTAAGATAAAGGATTATTATTCATATTACTGTTATCTAAAGTCAATGGCTAATAAATCAAAATTTGTTTTTTTAAAGGACCCTAGAATTCCCTTTGCCTTGTATTCCAAGAAAGAACAAGAATTGACTAAAAATGATATTATTTTGATTACCGCTGAAATATTGGGATATTCACATGAATCGCCTCATTTTAAGAACTTGGAAAAAGAAATAGAAACAGACTTTGCTATGCATTCATTTATGACTCCTGACTTTATAAAGCAAAAAAAGATTGCAATTTTGAGAATACTTATGTTTGATATTTTGATTCCATTGGCTATAATGAGTATTTTGATTGCTTCTGTTATTATCTTTTATAATAGACATCATGAAGAAAAAAACATCCCATTATCAGCAATATCAAGAATGTTAATTATAATTATTTCTAATGTTTTTTCGCTAGCTATTTCGACAACTATATATGAATTTTATATTTTAAAACAAGTCAAAAATTATCAAACCTTTAATGATTTTTATCTGCTATCGTTTAATAATTTTGGGTATAAATTCTTAAATTCATCGATTGTTAGAAATTATTAAATAATCATATATTTTACAAATTGTTATTAAAAAAAGTTTAACTAGCTTTTCAGTTAGTTAAACTTTTTTAAGCTTCTGAAATCTATACTTAAAATCTTTAAAAAAATAATTAGAGCTAAATAATTATAAATAATATAGTTTTATATCTAGTCTTTATAATATAATTTAAAAAACATATTTAGGAGTATATTTTATGAAAAAAATATTAGTTATAAATGCAGGATCTAGTTCTATTAAATGAACATTGTTTAATGAGAAATTGGTTGTTGAGGCTAAGGGAATTGCTCAACGCATTAAGTTGAAACAAGGTATTCTTACATTGAAATATAAGGAAATTAATAAAGATTTTGAAATACCTCTTCCTACGTTTTTAGAGGCTGTCAAACAATTGGTAAAACAGTGAAAAGAATTCAATATCATAAAGGATTTTAATGATATTGAAAAAGTTGCATTTCGTATTGTGAATGGTGGTCCAAAATTGCAAAAAACAACCCTTATCGATGAAGAGAAAATCGAAATTTTAAAGCAATCAATAGATTTGGCACCAGTTCACAACCCTGGCGCAATTGAAGCAATTGAAGCATTCAAAGCTTTATTACCTTCTGCAAAAATGTCAATGCATTTTGATACTACATTTCATCAAACCATGCCTAGGATCTCGTATTCATATCCTATAAATAAGGATTTAGCAGAGGAATTAAATATTAGAAAGTATGGGTTTCATGGATTAAATCATAATTATATTACTTTAAAGTGCCAAGAAATTTTAAATAAAAAAGACGTTAACATAGTTAGTTTACATATCGGAAATGGTGCAAGTTTATGCGCTGTGCAAAATAGTCAGTCAATTGATACGAGTATGGGTTTTACACCACTTGCTGGTATTATGATGGGTACTAGATCGGGAGATTTTGATCCATCGATTATTCCATTCATTCTAAAGCACAAGGATATTAGTGTTGAAGAACTATTTAAATTATTCAATGAGCAGTCTGGTATGTTGGGCGTTTCTGGTATTTCATCTGATCTAAGAGATATTCAAAAGGCCAAGGTAACTAATTCAGATGCGCAATTTGCTCTTGATTTATATACTCAAAGAATTGCCGATTATTTAATTACCTATTTAAATAGAATTACAGAAAAAGTTGATGCTATAGTATTTACTGCAGGCGTTGGTGAAAATGACGACTATATAAGAAGTGAAGTTATAAATAAAATAAATATTGTTAATCTTTCACTAGATAATAAGAAGAATCAATGCCGAGAATTTAGTGATTATAAGATTATTTCTGATGCATCAAGCGCTATTCCTATTTATGTAATTCGTGCCGAGGAAGAACAATTCATTGCAAATGAAGCGATAAATTTATAGTTTGATTTAAAGTAGCCTTATAAAGCTACTTTTTTTCTAGGTATTGCAATGATTTTGAAACAATAAGCAATCATGATTAATTAATATATAATTAATAAAGATATTAAATTTTAATTAAAGGAGTTAATGTTGCTTCGATTATTTAGATACATGGATCATAAGTATAAAATTTTATCAATTATAACCATTTTGCTAACATTACTTCAAGTTATCTGTTTTTTATTTGTGCCGATTTTCATTGGAAATTTATCTAATTTAATCGCACAAAATTCATTTTTACAATTGCATAAAGATCAAACAAGTATATTAGATTATTCTAAAATCAATATTCTTAGGTTGTTTACAATTGAAGGAACACTCTCTTATTCTATAAAGTGGTTTACCTCATATTTTGCTCTTGTGTTATTAATTGGAACAATAGTAACCTTATTAGGGTCTATGCTTGCTTCATATATTTCGACAGGTGCTGCAAAACATATTCGAAAGTCATTATGACAGCATTTAACAATTCTTTCGGAAAAAGATATTGAGTTTTTTAGTCATTCAAAAATTTTAACAAGGTTTACTATCGATATATCTAGGATACAAATTGGAATTTCCTCTGGTTTAAGATTAAGCATTATCGGCCCTTGCAATTTAATTTTTGGGTTAGTTTTTGCTTTGCTAACTGATCTGAATCTTTCAATTACATTAGGAGCTTTTGTTCCTGCATTATTTGTTATTATGGCAATAGCAGGAATGTCTTCTATGAGATTATTTCCAAAGGAACAAAAAGCATATGATGAAATTAATAATGAAGCAAGAGAAAGTATTTTAGGTGTAAGAGTTATTAAATCATATAATCTTGAAAATGTTCAATTAGATAAGTTTCAAAATAGTAATAAAAACTGGTCGAACGTAGCTAAAAAATCTTGAATTATTTATCATATTACTTTTTCATTTATTAATTTGTTTGCAAATATTGTGACTTCATGTATATTATTAGCCACTGGCTTTATTATTAGATCAAGAATTAACCAAGGTTCTTATGGTGTGATAACTGATCTGAAAGTTTTTAAGGATTTTAGCGATGTATTATCCTTATATAAAACAAAGATATCTAATGCTACAACATTTATAAATTATGTAATGTTTATTACTATTGGGGTAGTTATGTCTTCATTTGCAGTCTTTTTAATTTCTCGTGGAAATGTTTCATCAAAAAGAGTTATTGAAATCTTAAAAAAAGAAGCAGATATAGATTTTATAAAATCTAATAAAGTTATTACTAAAGGTGAAATTGAATTAAAAAATGTTTCATTTAAGTATCATGAAGAATCCGAAAATTTTGTTATAAAAGATATTAATTTAAAAATAAATCCAGGTGAAAAAATCGGAATAATAGGGCCGACCGGATCAGGCAAGACAACGCTCGCTAGATTGCTTAGCCATGAATTTAAAACTATCCACGGAAGCATTAGCATTGATGGCAATGATATTAATGAAATTGATACAACTTCTTTGCGAAAAAATATTTCATTTGTTTATCAAAAACCAATTTTGCTTTCTGGAACTATTAAGTCTAATTTATTAATGGCAAATAACAAAGCTACACAAGAAGATTTAGAATATTTTGCAAAATTAGCATTTGCTTATGATTTTATAAATGCATACAATGATGGATTTGAGCATGAGGTTCTTAAAAATGGATCAAATTTGTCAGGAGGACAAAAACAGAGAATTTCAATAGCTCAAGGCCTTTTAAAGCAACCAAAGATTTTGATATTAGATGATGCAACATCTGCTCTTGATACTAAAACTGAGAAAATGGTTAAGGATAATATTGATATGCATTTTTCTTCAAGAAAAATTGTAACTATTATTATTACACAAAAAATATCATCAATTATTGATGCTGACCGAATACTGGTAATGGAAAATGGTTTGATAAGCGATATCGGGACGCATAAAGAGTTATTAAAAACTTCGAAGCTATACCTAGAAATAGCAAAAACGCAGTTAGGAGGTTTAGATGTATAATTTGGATCCTCTTAAGGTGGATGATAAGCAACAAAGTTTAACAAAAACCCAAAAAAAGAATATTCAAAAGCAAAGAAGAAAAATAAAAAGAGACGCTTTCAAAAGATTAATTTGGTATTTGAATTATAGAAAAGGGAATCTTTTTTGGATAATTATCTTTTCAGTTTTTTCGGCCTTATGTTTAACTACCGGTACTTTCTTTTTAGGATATTTTATTGATAATTTTTTATCTGCTTCATTTCTTGTTGGCGAAATAAAATCTTTAGTACCAGAATATGTTGATAATTTTAATATTTCAAGCTTTGTGTGACATTTTGTTTTACTTATATTAATATTTGTTTTTCAGCAAATTTTTTCGTTAATTTCAAATGTTTTATCAGTTAGAGCCTCAATTTTGTCATGTTTAATTATGCGAGAAGATGCTTATAAGGCAATTATGAAAATGCCTGTTTCATTTTTTGACTCAGTTAAGACTGGCGAATTAATGTCTATACTAACTAGTGATATTGATAATATAAATAATGGTATGACTGGAAGCCTTAATACTATTATTATAACTTTTACAACAATCATTTCATCCTTTGGATTTATGTTTTACTATTCTGCTTATTTAACTCTAATTACTCTATTTTTAATGCCTATAATGCTTTGCTTTGTTTTTGTTGTTTTAAAGAAGGCTAATCCACAATTTAGAAAGCAACAATCACGTGTTGCTTCATTAAATGGGTTCATTGAAGAAAACCTTGCTGCACATCATTTAATTAGATCACTTGATTTTACTAAACAAATTGAAGACGAGTTTATTATTAGAAATAATAAATTATATAGTTCATCTCTTAAGGCTAATCTGTATATTGGTTTAATGTGACCTCTTGGCAATGCCGTTATTAATATATTGCAATTAATTATCGTTGTAATCGCTTCTGCATTTACGGTTGCAAATATTGGTACAGGCTCTAATTCTAATTTTACGCCCGGGGTTATTATTACATTTGTTTTATACATAAGAGTTATGGCTAATAGTATTGTTCGTGTTTTTGAAAATCTTTCGTCTATTCAAATGGCGCTAGTTTCAGCAGTTAGAGTAATGAATTTGGCTACATTCAAACCACTTGTTGATGAAACCAAATTAAGGTCAATTAATTATACAAAGGGAAATGTTTCATTTATGAATGTTGATTTTTCCTATACAAATGATGTTAATAATCTTCAATTAAAAAATGCTTCATTTATGGCAAAAAAAGGCCAAGTATTTGCTATTGTTGGCCCTACTGGTGCTGGTAAAACTACGATTATAAATCTTTTAAGTAAGTTTTATTTACCGCTATCTGGTAACATTGAAATTGATGGAAATAATTCGCGCGATATTAACGAACAAAGTTGAAGACAACAAATATCGATTGTTTTGCAAGATACATTTTTATTTAAAACCACAATTATGCAAAATCTTCGTTATGCTAATCCAAATGCTACTGATGATGAAATAAAGGAAGCTGCAAAAATTTCGCACGCAGATGAGTTTATAATGCGATTAGGAAATGGATATGAAGAAATTATTGAAGAAGGTGGCGCCAATTTATCGCAAGGTGAAAGACAATTAATTGCTATAACACGAGCAATCATTGCTAATCGAAATATTTTAATTCTTGATGAGGCGACTTCTAATATTGATACGAGAACTGAAAAAATAATTCAAAAAGCAATGATGAAATTAATGAAGGGTAAAACTTCGTTTATTATTGCTCATAGACTTTCGACTATTTTGAGCGCAGATAAAATTTTGGTTGTTAATAATGGCAAAATTGTTGAATCTGGTACCCATAAGGAATTATTAGCTAAAAAAGGTTTATATGAAAAAATGTATAATTCATCATTTAGGGAAGACTAGCACCTATTTGTTTGCTAACTAATAAAGCCATTTTTTCATGGAGCTAAATTAAAAAATCTGGTTTAAATCCAGATTTTTTTGTTAAAGCAATAATCTTTGTTATATCTTTTAAAAAAACCTAATTTTACTTTTTAAAAGTTTTACAATTCTCTAAAATTTTGTTAATTTCATCTTGACATATTTCTCTGATTTCACCCAGATTCAAATTATTATCTAATTTTAGTGTGCCTATTGATATTCTTTTTAGGTAGGTTATTTTATAACCAAAAAAATTTAGCATTTCCTTAACTTGATGAAATTTACCTTCATAAATAGTTATATAGGCAGATTTAGAGTCTATAAAGATAAACTCATATCTTTCTACATGATAATTATTTGCAATGATAATTGGTTTGGGATAGTGATTTTTTATTTTGTCATCAAAAGGTTTATTAGTCTGGAAATAATACGTTTTAGGTATTTCAAATTTTGAGTTCATAATTTGGTGGCCTAAAAAACCATCATTACTTATTATTAATAATCCCTCTGTGTCTTTGTCAAGTCGACCATATGAAAAAAATTTATTGGGATCAAGGTCAATAATTTCGAAAATTGTTTTACTTTTTTTATCAAAATTTGCCGTTATGTATCCTGATGGTTTGTTGAAAACAAAATATTGTTTTTCTTTATATTCAACTAGCTTACCATCAATCATAATTGTATCATTATTAATATCAACACAAATTGGCTTAAGGATTGATTTATTATTTATTAGAACCCTTTTAGCTTTTATTATTTTTTTGCATTCATTTCTTGAAATGTTAAGATATCAAGAAATGATTTTTTCTATTCTTATTTTCATTATATTTCATCTTGTATTCTATTTAGAGCATTAATGTAAATTTCGAGCGATTTTTTTATTTCTTTGAATGTGAAGCATTCGTTGGGTCCATGCATTAAATGCATATATTTTGTTGAACCAAAAGCTACACAATTATTAACTATACGTGCGTAGGTCCCTCCGCCAATTGCTAATGGTAGATCTTCGGTATTCATTACTTCATTATATGTTTGCATTAGTAATTTTATTAATTTGCTTTCTGGTGACATAAACATAGAATTTTTAGTTCCAACTACTTCAAAATGTACATCTGAAAAATTGCATGAAAGGTATTTTTTTATAGAATTTGTAACCTCTTCAACGGAATGGGTTGCCGGGACTCGTAAATCAAAAGTTATGATATGTTTGTCAGAGGTTGTTTTGATAATGCCAAGATTAGCACTAAGGCTACCCGAGAAATCATCATAGTCTGGAAAAATATTTTTTAATCTAAAATCACGAGTTTCTAAATTTTCACTAATAAATTTTATTAGATTATATCTTAACAATTGGGGATGTTTTTCTTTTAGTTCTAGGATTGATTTGATAATAGCATTATCACCTTTTTCTGGCGTTGAACCATGACCACCCTTCCCTAGTACACTGTGTAGCTTTCCGTTGTATATATATTCAGTTTTGTCTGGTATTTGATTTACAACATTTCCGGCATTTATTTCAAGATTATCAATTTTATTAAAAATAAAACTAACTTGATATATAAGTTTTTCTGCAAAAATAAGTGGCCATTCTCCGTCAGGAGTATATGAAACATATGGATGGCCGAAGTCTGCAAGATAAAATTTCATTGATTTCATAGTTGTCTCTTCGGAAATCCCAAAGATAATTCGAATAGACCATTCATCATTGACTAGACCATTGTCTTTGAGATATTTCATTGCATACATGTTAATGATTGCAGGACCCTTGTCATCAAGACTACCTCTACAAATTATTTCATTATCAGTGATTACTGGAACAAAGGCGCTAGTTTTTCATTGCTTTTCATCGCCAGCAGGAACAACATCTAAGTGAGCTAAAATACCTAGAATTTTTGCCCCATTACCAATTTGTGCATATCCATATCGATTGTGTGGATCTTTATATGTTTCAAAGCCAAAAGAATCAGCTAATTTTAGGGCATAGTTTAAAGCATTATCAGCGTTTATACCAAATGGATATTTTCCTTCTTGCTCTATACTGATGGAAGGGATTTCGCATAAGCTTGCAATGTTTTTGATCATTTTATCAAACACTTCTTTTTCTTGCTTAAATTGAATATATTTTTTCATTTTAAATCCTCAAAAATAAGATTAATTTTTAACTAATTTTATAGCAATCCCTTTGTTTTGAAAGACGTAATTATCGTCATGTTCAAAATAGACCTTTATTAATTCAGGATAGTCAGTAAATGGGTTACGATTTCTTTGATGTTTATAAACACCATTGTTTCTATCGATATCAAATTGTGAAATTCCATCTAATTTATTTCATTTTAAATAAGTTTCTAAATATTTTTGTTTTATTTGATTTATGCCATTTTCTTCAAAAAATACTCTTTGTGCGGAGTGGTTGTTTGTAATATTTTTGTCTCTATAAGTTAACACAAAATAGAAGAAGACTCTTGCTATATCACCTTTAAATTCATCTATTACTTCAAAAACCTGCTCTCCATCTTCTTTTCCAATTCCTAACTTTGAACCATTGCTTGAAACTATTTTGCCATTTTGAGTTTCTCCATATGGTAAATTACCATGGATAGCATTGACTTTTTTATCTGACGGTCAAACATGGTGGGCATCATTTCTCATTGGCCCTTGTTTTGCAAATCAGGATTGTGCAATGATATGTTCACGATTCATACCTTGCCCCTCTTTATTTCCAATGTCACGATATTTGCCAAATTCAAAGTTGTATTTGTCTTTTCCTCCAATTATTTCCGTATATAGATCTAAAACTGTGCCATCTTTTTCATAATACTTATCAACAAATGCATCAACATAAGTATTGTGCAACTTTGCATAAGCAGCTCTACCAACACCCGTTTTGTCTCGGTTTTGTAGTTGAATCATAAAAAGTTTGTCTCTTAATTCTTGTCCACTTAATCCATTTAGTGATTCATAAAATTTATTCGAGTTATCATATTGGATGTGAAATCCATTATTTGTGGTTGGGGCAGCGCCATTTCTTGCCAAGGTGTTATTATCTTGTTCTTGTTGTCTATTATCTTTCTCTTTCTTATCGGGAGTAATAGGATTATTCTCGCTTCCTGCTTCTGATTTTTTATCATTTGGATTTGCTGAAGGACTTATTTCTCTTAGAGCTTCATTATTTAATATTTCAATTTCCTTAATTAATGAATCAAAGTTTTTAGAGTTTTCCTTGCTTTCTATAATCTCTAGCTTGTTTCATAGCTTATTTAATTTTTCATTATCTTTTATTTTAAGGATGTTTTTTAGAAGTTCTTCTTTTTTATTCAGATATTTTTTTTCATTTTCAGAAGTTTGCGTTTGCGTTGAACATGAGGACAAAATCAAAAATGTTGTTGGTAACGTTAGCGTTGTTAAATAAATCATTATGTTTTTTGAATAAGTTTTTTTCATATTAATAATTTCCTTAGAATAAATTGGTTAACATTTTAATTATAATACTATTTAATTTTTAGCGTTTTTATAATACTCTAATATGTCTTAAAAGAAGGTTAATACTTACGACATAGAAGTTGTGTTATTTTATATTAATAGCAATGTTCTTAACATTAAAAAAACACACCACAGTGTGCTTAAAAGGTTACAAAATATATTATTATTGTGATTTTGCTTCAGCTTTTCTTGCTTCTCTTCTTAGGTCGCGGGCTCTTTCTTTAGCTAATTTGTGAGCTCTTTTTTCAGCTTTAACCTTATTTGCTAATCTAACGTCTTTTCTCATCGCATTTCCTTTCAATATTTGCTAATTTTATTACTTTAGAAGGATAGTTAATATTATAACTATTTTTTCTTAATTTGCTCAACTTTTTGCTCGATCAAATCAAAATCAATATCATCCATTGCTTTTATTTTTTCTTCAAGCGATAATGATTTCTTTAAATGTTCCTTATTTGATATTTTATGATTAAGTTCTTTGAAGTCATTGGCCGCATCAAAAAGGTTAATTTGATCTTCTTCATCAAAGATTTGGTTATTAATCTTTAATGAATTAGTGTAATAATTTTTTTTAAATAGTGTTGTTTCAGTTGTTTCTTCGATGCTGCTATTTTTTGTTAAATTATCTTGAAATTTCAGTTTTAGAATTTCTTTTTGTTTACTATCATCTTCAATAAGCTTGTTTATTTTTATATGCTGAATTAAGTAACCCGAATTATTTAATTCATTGCTAAATTTATTTAATTTTTCGATCTTAATTTTATCACTTTGACTGCACTTAAAATCAAGTTTTTGTGTTTCATTATTTTCATTTGTTATTAGTAATTCAAGGTTTTTAGTATTTACTTCTAGACATTTTGGAATGCAATTGATATTTTTTAAACAGTTGAATAATTTGGTCCCGCGGTTTGCGCGCCCTGTATATTTTATGTCCCTCATATTTCATTGTTTATACATTCCGCCTTCAGTTATCATTGTTACTACATTTAAAGGTAAACAAGTTGTAAAAGCAGACACAAAAATTTTTTCATTTGTTTGTAATTTAGGCAATAGTTTTATGCCTTGCGCTTTGAGGGCTAGATCAGTTGAAAAAACATTTTCATTTAATAAGAAATATGAACCATTATTAAGCAGTATGAAAATATCCTTCTCATCATTGCCAATTTTTGCATCGATTAATTCATCATCATTATTTTTAAAATTTATACAAATTCTCTTCTTGTTTAATACTTTTGAATTAAAGCTAGATATCTTTACTTTTTTAGCGAAACCATATTTTGTTATTAGTATAATGTTAGCATACGATTCATATGATGTTATTTCCATTACTCGAATAATTTTTTCATTGCTATCAAGATTCACTAATGAAGATATATGCACACCCAATTCTTTTCATGAATTATCTTTTAAAATATGTGCTTCAATGATGAAAAAATTTCCCTTGTTAGTAAAGAAAATTAATTTTGAAAGAGAATTAATTTCATCATAATATTTAATTGCATCTCCTTCTTTTAGTTTATATGTAGCAAAGTCGTTAGCATTATAGATTTTTGTACTAATTTTTTTGATATAGCCTTCTTGAGAAATAAAGAAATAAAAATTTTCATTTTTAGCAAGAAGTTTATGATCAATATCTTTATTTATGCCTTCTTCTTTAATTATGGTTTTTCTATCCTGTGCATATTCAATTTTTATTTCAGTTAGTTGTTTTATTAAAAAAATATTAAATTCGTAGTTATCACTAAGTAAGGTTTTACATTGTGTAATTAAGGCTTCAAGGTTAGTTTTTTCTTGCTGAAATTCAATTTGATCCATTCTTGAAAGTTTATATAGTCTTAGCTCAGCTATGGCTGTTGCCTGAATTTCGCTAAAATTAAATGCCTTTATTAGTGAAAGAATTACACCTTTTTTGGAATTATCACTTTCCTTGATTAATTTGATAACTTCATCAGAAATTTCTGCTACTCTAATAAAACCTTCAACGATTTCATGGCGTAATTTATATCTTTGAAGATCGTATTTTATTCCATTGGTATTTATTTGTTTTGAATGCTCAAGAAATGCATATAATGCTTTGTAAAGCGATAATAGGCTAGGTGCATTTTTATATATAGCAAGCATATTGTAATCATAATTAACTCTTAGTTTAGTTTTGTTCATTAGATAGATCATGATTGCCTCGGCATTTGCATTTTCTTCAAGTTCAATGTATATTGACAATCCATCGCGATCAGATTGATCTCTAATTTCTTTAATTCCAGAAATTACTTTTGAAGAAATGATTGTATCAATTTCAAAAACCATTTTCGACTTAACTACACCAAAGGGAATTTCAGTAATTTCTATGCCAATAATGTTTTCTTTTTTGTCATAGACATATTTATATTTTGAGGATAGTGCAATTTTTCCTCTTCCGGTCATAAAAGCATCGTGAATTCCTTTGGTCCCGTTAATTATGCCTCCGGTCGGAAAGTCAGGGCCTTTAACATAATTCATTAATTCGCTAGTGGTGATATTTGGGTTTTTAATCATAGCAATTAAGGCATCAATTAGTTCGCCTAAATTATGGGGAGGAATTTGTGTTGCAAAGCCTGATGCAATCCCCATTGCTCCATTTACTAGCAAATTAGGAAAAAGGGTCGGTAAAACAACAGGTTCATATTCTGAATCATCAAAGTTTGGAATCATTGGTACTACTTTGCGCTCCAAATCTTTTAGCATTAGTTCTGTTATTTTTTCTAATCTTGATTCTGTGTAACGCATAGCAGCAGCTGGGTCATCATCAATTGAACCCTTATTTCCATGCATTTGCACAAGTGGATAATTGCTTTTTCATTCCTGCGCCATTCTTACCATTGCTTCATAAACAGGACTATCGCCGTGTGGGTGATATTTACCTAAAACATCCCCAACAATCCGTGCCGATTTTTTGAATGCCTCCTTGTTTCTAAGTTTTAGATTTCACATTGAATAAAGGATACGACGTTGTACTGGTTTTAAGCCATCTCTGGCATCGGGTATTGCACGCTGTTGAATAACATATTTTGAAAAACGGGCAAAACTATCGCTCATAATGTCGACCATATTCTTATCAATAATATTTTCAATTACTTGGTCATAATTATTTTTATTTTTCTTGTCCATAAGTCGTGCCTCATTTATTTTTTATTAATTTCAAATTCATCAATACTTGAAAAGTCGATGTTATTATTGATTCAATTTTTTCTTGCCTCCGAATCATCACTCATAAAGGTAGTTATATACCTTTCTATTAATGCTTGCTGATCGATGCCTACCTTAATGATTGAACGAGTTGCAGGATTCATTGTTGTTTCTCAAAGTTGGTCAGCATTCATTTCTCCAAGTCCTTTATATCTTTGGATTTCGTAGTTTGTATATTGCGACGTTATTTCTCTTAGTTGTTCTTCGTCTCAAGCATAGAAATATTTGTTATTTGAGTTTTTAATTGTTATTTTATATAATGGTGGCAAAGCGATATATACCATTCCTAATTCAATTAGTTTTTTCATATATCTTCAGAAAAATGTTAATAAAAGCATTTGGATATGGGCTCCATCAACATCCGCATCAGTCATAATAATAATTTTTCCATATTGTGAATTCTTGGCATCGAATTCGCTACCAATTCCAGCTCCAATCGTGTTAATAATTGTTGCAAGTTCTTCATTTGCAAGGACATCAACTAACTTGGCCTTATCAGTATTCATTACAACCCCACGTAAGGGAAGAATGGCTTGAGTCATTCGATTTCTGCCCATTTTAGCCGACCCTCCGGCCGAATCACCTTCGACTAAAAAAAGCTCTTTGATTGTTTTGTTCTTTGTTTGTGCAGGAGTTAATTTGTTTGAAAGAATTTTTTTTGAATCGAGTTTATTCTTTACCTTTCTAGCTTCATTTCTAGCATTTCTTGCCGCAATTCTTCCGTCATATGTTCGCTTAATTTTCTCGATGATTTTGTCAGCTTCTTGCTTGTTTTCATTTAAAAAAAATGTAAATTTTTCACTAAAGAAATCTTCAACAGATTCCCTTGCTTCAGGCGTTCCTAATTTATCCTTAGTTTGCCCAACAAATTCAAGAATACTTTCAGGAATTTTTAGTGATACTACAGCAATTATTCCCTCTCTAACATCTAATCCATCAAAATTAATTTTTGTTTTAGAACTTGAATTTTTTGCATACCATTCATTAATTGTTTTGGTTAATGCAGATTTAAATGCTGTTTCATGAGTTCCTCCATCCCTAGTTTTAACATTATTGACAAAGGAATATATTGATTCACTATAGTTTTCAGTATATGCTAATGATATTTCAACCTCAATATTGTTTTTTGATTTTCCTGACGCAAAGAAAATTCTACTGATAAATTTTCGGCCCTCGCCAACAAAGTTGATATATTCTTTAATTCCTTCATTGGTTTGAAAAACAACATTTTCGTTAGTATTTTCATTGATATAGTTGATTTTCAAATTTGATATTAAGAAACTGGCCTCTCTTAATTTTTCTTTAACCGTTTCAGATGAAAATTTCGCTTTTTTAAATATTGAATAATTAGGTCAAAATTGAACCCTAGTTCCACGTTTTGTAGTTGGTCCTATAATTGTTGTTTTACTTGTAATTTTTTCTTGTTCAAAAGATGTGAAGTATTCTTTTTTGTCACGATAAACGCTAACTTCAACCTTAGAACTAAGGGCATTTACTACTGAGGACCCAACGCCATGAAGTCCTCCACTAGTTTTGTATGCCCCATCGCCAAATTTACCGCCAGCATGTAATTCGGTAAATACTAGTTCAACACCACTTTTTCCTGTCTCATGTTTATTGATTGGAACGCCTCTTCCGTTGTCTTCAACAATAACAGACCCATCACTTTTTAATATTACCTTAATATTATTAGCATATCCGGCTAATGCTTCATCAATAGCATTATCAAAAATTTCCCAAATTAAATGATGTAATCCGTTTGAATCAGTAGAACCAACATACATTCCAGGTCTTTTAATAACTGCCTCTAAACCCTTTAAAACTTTTAAATCTTTTGCTTCGTAATTAGTTGTACTCATGATAATTAATTATATATTTTTTGAATATTTAAATAAAAATTAAAAAATATAAAGACACAAATGAGTGTTTTATAGACGTTGGTTTTTATTGTTTTCTTCCAGTTCTTGGTTAATCATATGAATATCTGCATTCATAATTTTTTCACCCAAAAAGATAATAGCGATTTTGTTAATTATTTTATTTTTAGTTATTTTATATATTTTTGCAAATGTGATTTTAATGATATATCTAATTAAGAAAAAACAGGTAAGTCAGCTAATAAATAGTATGCTAGTGATGGAAATTAAAACTATAAAATTATTTGATTGTATTAGAAAATGTGTTCCATTATTTAAAATAAGATAAACAATTCATGCTGTAATGAGAATGATAGGAATAATAATTACATAAATGCATAAAGCAAGAAAGAAAATGTAATTTCTTTTAAGTTTTGGATATTTTTTTAGTTTACAAAAAAAATTATTTTTATTTGTCATTTCTTAAATTAAATGTTTTTATTTCAACTTCGTTAATTATTTCATTCTCAAGTTTCTCAAGATTTTCAAGTTCTTCTTCTAATCTTTTTGCTTCCTCTCTTGTGGGTTTGGTGATCGGGAATCTTGGGGCAAAAAGTTCACATGTTTCGCAAGCTTTTTGGATCGATATTTCCATTGTGTTAATGGCTTTGGCAATTGTTATTGTTTCATTTTTATCGAAGCTTAATAATGGTCTAAAAATAGGCAAATCACAAACCTCTGATATTGCGTGGATTGATTCTAATGTTTGCGAAGCAACTTGTGCTAAATTTTCACCATTCGAAATTGCTTTTATATTATATTTTTTGGCTATTTTTTGTGCAATACGATAGAAACTGCGGCGCATTAGTGTTATTTTATATTTTTGATTTGATACAAGACCTATATAATTCATTAATTTTGTGTAATTAATTTGAAAAAGAGTAGAAGATCCTTGAAATTTGGTTAATGTTTTGATAATTTGTTCGATTTTCATAGTCGTTTTTTCATCGGTATGAGGGGGTGTAATGAAGTTTAAAAATTCAATCTTTAATCCCCTTTTTTGCAATAAATGTGCAGCAACAGGAGAATCGATTCCACCACTTATTAAATGTAAAACACGTCCTGATGAACACACTGGCATTCCGCCAAGGGCATAAATGTAGTCGCTAAAAATATATGTAAATTTGTCTCTTATTTCAATATATATGGATAAATCAGGATTGCTAAGGTTTACAACTTTATTTTTAAAATTATTTAATATAAAACCGCCAAAGTGCATATTGATTTCCGATGAGGTTAAATGATAATTTTTATTATGTCTTCTGGCATTTATAGCAAAAGAGTTGAATGATTTTTTCGAGGCTAGTTCAAATACTTTTTTTTCAATATCTTCAATATTGGTTGATGTCTTATGAACTATTGAATAAGATGAAATTCCAAAAATAAATTTTAGGGATTTTAAATTTTGCTCTGAATACTTACAAAAAGCTCTGTCGTATTCCATTCTTAACTCATTTTTAGGTATATATAGTTCAATATTTTTTCTTAATTGATTAATGAAATCCTTTTTATTTTCACCTTTTAGTGTCAATTCTCCGTATCTAATTAATATTTCCATTTCTTGATTAGCACACATTTTATTTCTCCTTTGAATTATTAATTAATTTTAGCGATTTATTAATTATTTCATCATATTTATTCTGATATATTAAGTTAATTAATTCAATATTTTTTTCTTGAAATTTATTCTTTGTTAGCAAGTTAAAATTATCGATTAGATGCCTTGCAACCAAATATTTTATGTTAATCACAATAATTTTTTTTTGAATGACTTGATTTATTAAGTTTAGTTCATATTCGTCATTTATATTTTGCTTTTCTAGCAGTGATTCAAATTTATTTTTATAATAAATTATTTCCTCATTTAATGGTATTTTAAAGTCATGTAGTCCAAATGTCTCAATTAACATATTGGTCATTTTATCCTTGAAAGCGGTCTTATCTTTTTTGTTTCAATTATTTTTAAATTGTCTTTGAAAAAACGGGATTTTACACATTTTTTTTAGAATATTATTTAGATTATTTAATCTTTCAAAATATGAAATATTGCTTGAATTTTTTTTATTTTTTGATTTAAAATACGCCAGATTTTGGTAATAAAATTCATAAAAATTATTTATTAATAATTTATATTTTGCGTTTTGATGGTCTGATTTAAGATTTTTTCAATGTTGTATATCAAAAAGATCAATTATTTTGCTTATAAGCTCAGAATTTGATTTTAATATTTCAAAACTATCTATTTCTTTTTTGATTTCAATATATTTGTAAATTATTTTTTTTGAAAGGTTTTCAAGTTTTGTTTTGAATGTTACAATTCAATCAAAAAAATTAGTTTTATGAATTTTAATTTTAATTTCTTCAATCACACTTCTAGTTTCATCGATGAAAGAATTTAGCATTTGCCAATTAAAAAAAAATTGGTGAAAAGATGAATACTTGATGACAAGGTCCTCAATAAATTTAAATGGAATTTCAATATTATTTTCAATATATGAGTATAGTGTTAAACCATTTTTTATAAAGAACAAAAAATCATTTAATATTTTTTTGATATTTTTTGAATTAGTTAAAAAATGATTATTCCAACCTTTATATAGTTGAAGTTTACTACTGTATTCAACAATATTTTTTATTTCATTGTATTTTTTATTAAATTCAATTGAAAAATCTTGAAAGAAAAGGTTGTTTTTATTGTTATCAATACATTTATTTATATTTAAGAAGACGGATTTTAAATTATTTGAAAAGATGAGAAATTTTGAGATATTTTGACTTTCAAGAAAAATAAAATCTTTGTTTTCTTTTATTGTTTCTTTTATTGTTTTTCATTCGACAATTGCTTTATTAAAAATTTTTTTAAATTCAGGACTTTTCGATTTTTTTTCTTGTATGTTTCTTATGTTATTAATCATATGCAATTCATTAAGAAAAAAAGTTATCTTTGATAGTGAAAATTCAATAATATTTATTACATTAGCAGTTATTTTTTCTTGGTATGTGCATTTATTGTTTTTATCTGTAAATTCATGAAATTGATTATTAATTTTTTTAATTTTTTTTAAATTTTGGTTTATGTATTCAATCTTTTTTTGAAGTTTCTTGATTTTAAATTCCTTTTTTAAAGATCGAATAATGAAGGCGATAATAATAGGTATTATCCAAATTACATTTAACAAAAAATACAAATAATTGTGTACCATAGTAAGTAAAATTATATTTTATATATCTTATTTATTGTTCACAATATATCTAAGTCTAGTTTTATTTGAAAAAAATGTAAAAAAATAATATAATTTTCCTTATATGAGAAAGCAAAAGAAAGTGTCACTATCTTGTCAGGAATGCTTGCATAAAAATTATTCTGTTAATAAAAGTAATGAAAAAAGACTAGAGATTAAGAAATTTTGTAAATATTGCAATATTCAAACAATTCATAAAGAGGAAAAATAAGGTATGCTAGAAAAAACAAAGATGAGTCCTGAAGAAAAAAAAGAGATTAAAGATAGAGTAAGAAGAGAGAAAGCTCTTTTAAAGGAAAGAAAAAAGGATGAAGCTAAGGCAACGAAACTTTACACTTTTAGAAATTTAGTAAGGGAAATTAAGAGAGTTGCGTGGCCAAGTAATTTCAAGTCTTGAAAATGGTTTGGAATTACTATTGCCTTTGTGTTAATCATGGCTATATTTTGCTTTGTTATAACTTTAATTTTTACCGGTTTATGAAATGTAGTGGGTATTAGAACATAATATTTTTTAAGGAGAAAAAATGTATTCAGATTGTAAGTGATATATGATATCAACTGTTTCAGGCAAGGAAGATAATGTTGTTGAAGCATTGAAAAATAAGATTAGTTCTCAAAAAATGGAAGATTTCTTTAAGGATATTAGAATTTTTAAGATGCCCCATTTGTCTAGCAAAGAATTGCAAAAGAAAAGTAGGGGTGAGGAATACAACATTAAGTATGTAAATATTTATAAAGGTTATATTTTTCTTAATATGATAATGACTGATGAATCCTGGTATTTAGTTCGTAATACACAATACGTTACTGGTTTGATTGGATCTTCTGGAAAAGGTGCAAAACCAACGCCAATCAGTGAAAACACCTTTGAAAAAATGGTTGAAAAAGAAAGGATTCTCATTGAGAAATTTGAAGCGGGAGATATTGAAACAGCATTTAAAGAGGGGATTATTGTTAAAATTAAGAGTGGTATATTCAAGGGCGAAGTTGGCGAAATTATTAGAAATGATGACATTGAACAAAAAGCATTTGTAAATATTGAACAATTTGGAAGAAAAGTGCCAACGGAATTCTCACATAATGACCTTGAGATTTGCTCTTAGTTATTTATGGTATTTATTTTAGGAGAATTTATGAATAAAATAACAAAAACGTTAATTAGTATTGGTTCGATTTCTGCTTTGACTCTCCCATTAATTGCCATTTCATGTACTAACTATAAAGCAGAATTAGAAAGAGAAGTTTCTCTTGCTAAGCAACAATTATCTAATATTGAATTTGCTGATGATTATGAGGACAAATTAAGAAAAGAAATTATTGACGCTGAAAATATATTAAAAAATAATAGCAATAAAAATATCGATTATCAGAAGGCACTTAGTGATTTTATTGAAAATACAAATAAAATTCTTAATGATAATAAAACAACAACCGAAAAATATAGTAATAACCAAAGAGATGTATTTATTTTTTTAAATACATTAAAGCAATATGCACATGAACAGTTGTCAGATAAAAAATATGATGAATTGAAAATTGAGTTAGTTAAACAATACAGCGCAAAAGAAGAAGAAATTAAGAAAATAAATTCAGTTTTATTTAATGATAATGCTAAAGCCAAATTAATACAAGAACTAAATAAAATTCTTGATGACATTAAAACTAAAAAAGCTGAAGTTGACAAAAAAGCCAGTGCTAAATTATTTTAAAAAAGAAGAATCATAAAATATTTGAATCTTCTTTTTTGTTTTTATATAAGGAGATTATTTTAAAAAAATGAAGGAATTTTGGTTTAAGGAAGGCGAAAAGCTAGATGAATTAGTTAATTATCTTCTGTCATTTAAAAAAATAGAAGCTATATTATTAGACGGGGAATTAGGTGCAGGGAAGACAACATTAACTGGGCAAATAGCCAAAAAATTAGGTGAATCTAAGGCTGTGGTTTCCCCAACATTTAATACTATAATATGCTATGATAAAATGGTACATATTGATGCGTATAAATTAGTTGGTGATTTATTCCCATATGAAGAATATTTTGAAGATAAAATTGTTGTTATTGAATGGTCAAAAAACATTATACATAATTTTAAATATTATTTTAATATTGAGGTCAGTCTTCACGAAAGGGATGGTCAAATTTTTCATTTATTTAAAATAACTAAGCAAACTTGTTATCAAGGCTTATTCATTGAAACTTCTTTGCCAGATTTTTGCATAGCTTTAACTGAAAATGGTAATGTGATTGACCATATATTAATTGAAAAACTAATTAAAAAAACTGATAAATTCTTTGAATCAATAGATGAGTTATTAGGAAGAAATAATACAAAGTTGAATTATCTAGATAATCTTTACATAACAAATGGACCTGGAAGTTTTACCGGAACACGCCTAGCCTTTGTTTTTGCATCTACTAATAAACTTCTTCAAAATGTAATCGCAAAAAATGATATAAAAGTTTTTATTGCGCCAACATATGATTTGTTTTTTAAACAACTAAATTTGGATGTTATTTATATAAAAGCTAATAGGTATAAGGCATATGAAGTAATTAAAACTAATTTAGGAATAACTATAAATTTAGTTGATAGTATAAATTCAGTAATAGATTTTAATTACCAAAATTTCTTTAAAAATTTTAGTAAATATGTTGATTTATTTAGAGAATCAAATGACATCTTAAAAGAAGAATTAATTTATGCTTCTGATCCTCAAATTGGAGGTGTTTAATGAAAATTTTTGCTATCGAGAGCTCTCATGATGATACCTCTTTTGCTATTTTGGAAGATAATAAGCCTGTTTGAATGAAAACTATATCTCAAACAGAAATTCATAAAAAATACGGTGGAACCATTCCAGAAATTGCTTCGAGATTGCATGTTAGAAATATTGCATTATTAATTGAAGAATTTAAGAATATCGTTGTTAATAACAAGGAGATTTGTAAGAATATTGATTATATTGCTTATACTAAGGAACCGGGATTGGTAGGATCGTTGCAAATAGGTTTTATTGTTGCACAAACAATGTCCAGAATATATCAAATACCAGCAATTGGGTTAAATCACTTAGAAGGCCATTTTTATTCAGCTTTTATATCGAAAGAATTAGAATTTCCTGCCTTATGCTTATTAGTTTCAGGTGGACATTCGCAATTGATGTTATATACTGATTCTAATAGTTTTGAGATAGTCGGTGAAACTTTGGACGATGCCGTTGGTGAGGTTTATGATAAGATTGCTAGAAAATTATCATTAGGTTTTCCGGGTGGACCGATTATTGATAATATTTGAATTAATAATAAAGAAAAATATAAAAATAAATTTTCAATTCCACATACATTAAATGAATTAGATTTTTCATTTAGTGGAATCAAAACAGCCGTTATAAATCATTTTAATAGTCTAATAAATAGAAACGAAGAAATTAATATTAATAAGATTGCTTGTGAATTTCAAAATACGATAATTGCCTACCTTAAAATTAATTTAGAAAAGGCAATTAAAAAGTATGGACCAAAATGTATTACTTTAGCAGGAGGAGTAAGCGCTAATAAAGGAATTAGAGAAATGGTGTTAACCCTTCACAACAATGTTTATCTACCATTAATGGAGTATACAACTGATAATGCAATGATGATTGCTAGACTAGCTTATGAAAAGGTAAAAAAATAATATGTGAAAATTTATAAAAAGTTCAACTTCACAAGAAAATTGATTAGATTTTACCAGTTATGAGATTGTTTTTTGAGGGCGCTCAAATGTAGGAAAGTCTTCGTTAATTAATGCTCTAGCTAATAATAAATTAGCAAAAACTTCTTCAAGTCCAGGACGTACAAGATTAATAAATTATTTTGAAACTAATAATAAAAAGATTGTGGTTGATTTGCCTGGTTATGGTTATGCTAGCATGTCTAAAAAAGAACAGCAAAAAGTTAGCGGAATAATAGATTATTATTTTCGCAACAGCCCAAATGATAAGATAGTTTGTTTCTTAATTGACGCCAAGATAGGGTTTATGCCGATAGATTTGGAAATGATTGAGTATATTAATAATTTAAAAATACCATTTAATATTATTATTACTAAAATTGATAAGGCTAATCAATCACAAAGGCATAGAGTAAAAACCCAGGCACTAACATTTAAAAAAGAAGTAAATATTTTTATAGTATCATCAGAAAAAAAAGTAGGGTTGCAAGATATTATCAAACATTTTGATTTTTAGTATTTAAATATGTTGCTTTCCAAAAATTTAAAATTACTAAAAATTAAATAATCTAGGTTTAATTTAGTGTGCATTGGTCCATTTTTATATCAATTTTTGTATAATTTTACATATGAAAAACAAAGAAGACAAAAAAAGATTACTCATTTTAATAATTCAAGTATTTACTTTATTTATAGTACCAATGATTCTTTTGTTTGTAGGATTATTCCATTTACCTAATAATTGAAGAGTTCCTATTATTGTTATTTATTCGCTTTTGGTATTGGGCCTTGGAGTTTTTATATTTTTCATCATAAGAAGATATTTAAAAGAATCATCAATTGCAAATCAAACCCTAAATCAGTTCATTCAAAACGAAATAAGTGATCAAGGGATTGGTACTATTATTTTTTTAAATAATGGAAGGATTATATGAGCTTCAAACTTTGTTATTAACAAATTTGGTAAGTCGATAGTCGGAAAAAATATAAAAACTGTTTTTAATATTGAAGAATGAGATGGGAATAATAATAACTTTGTTTTTAAAAAAGATGACTATGAGTATGATGTTCAGGTTATTTTTGAAAAAAATATTGTTCAGATTAAAGATATAACTATTCAAACAGCTTTATTAAATGATTATAAGATGCAACGTGTTGTTTTTGGCGAATTTCATATTGACAATATGAATTTATACCAAGTATCCTTATCACAAGAAGATCTTTATGCTATATATTCAAGTTTCGGGTCCTTGTTTGATGATATTTCTAAAAGTTATAATATTATTTACCGGCAATATGAGAATGGGCGTTTCTTTGTTTTAACTAATCAAGAAACTCTTGAGCAACTAGAAAAAACCAACTTTGAGGCATTTAATCAACTTAAAAATAAGAGTCTGCATAAAGGTATATCCTTGACATTGTCTGGTGGGTTTTCATATGGTTTATTCAAGTTGGAAACACTTGATAAATTAGCCAAAGAGGCATTATTACAATCCAAAACCCGTGGTGGAGACCAAATAACTGTTTTAACAAAAAATGAACATCCAAGATATTATGGAACTAGCTCAGAAATAAACATCAATATGTCTCGTACTAATGTTAGCTATATTTCTAAGGTTTTGATTGCAAAATTAAAGTCTAAGAATATTAACAAAGTTATAATTTATGGTCATAAGAACGCCGATCTTGACGCGCTGGGTTCTGCGTGGGGTATTCATAAATTAGCAAGAGCTTATGAAAAAGAAACATTTATTCAAAACAAGACATTCGATGAAACCACGCAACGCGTTTATGATCATATGAGTCCATTAGACAAGCAAATCTTTATATCGCCAAAGGAAGCGACATTATTAAATGATAAAAAAACACTTGTAGTAATTTGCGATGTTGCTGATGAAACAAGAATTGAAAATCCCAACGCATTTAAAGGTATTGAAAAGGATAATATAATCATTATTGATCATCATCGAATCGGGGCAAACCCATTATATGCTTTTAGAGAAAATACTTATATTGACTCATCAGCATCGTCAGCCTCAGAAATTGTTAGTGAAATAATTGCTATTTCAAATAATGGTGACAAGATGGATGAGATCACAGCACAATATTTGTTAAATGGCATTTATCTTGACACTAATAATTTTCAAAAACAAACAAGTTCCAAGACTTTTTCAGCAGCTGCCTTATTAGAGATATGAGGCGCTAAGATCCAAATTTCAGTTAATACTTTAAAATTAGATATAGAAACCTTCAAACAAGTTTTAGAACTTCTTGAAAACTTGCAGGAGGTTAAACCTGGATATTTCATTGCTTATAAGAATATTTTTGTTTCCCCTGATGTAATTTCAATTGCTGCCGATGAAATCCTAAGAGTTAATGGAAGAAAAGCAGCCTTTGTTATTGGCAAATTAGCTGGGACTAAAAAATGTAAGATGTCAGCCAGAGGAATTGACACTAATGTTCAATTAATTGCAGAAGCAGTTAACGGTGGAGGACATTATGGCACGGCAGCAGCTGAAAGTGATGAAAATATCGAACTTTTTGTTGATAACTTAATACAAGCGATAGTGAGTGTAAAAAATGAAAGTAATAATAATTAAACAATATGATAAATATAAAGCAAATGAAATTGTTGAAATCAATGATGGGTTTGCAAAAAATTTCTTAATAAAAAATGGTTATGCTCAACCAGTGAATAAGCAAACTCTAGCTAATTTAGAAAGAGTTAAGCAAAACATTGCCGAAGATCATGCAAGGGAAGTTGAAAAAGCGATTGTTTTAAAAGAGCAAATTGAAAAAATAACTTTAAACTTTTTCTTAAAATCGAACGGAAATATTGTCCACGGTTCAATAACCAACAAGGCTATTGAAAAAGAATTAATAAAACATAATATTAAAATTAGTGCTCATGCCTTAAATAAGGATTCTTATAACACCTTCGGAAAACATTATATTAATGTAAAGCTTCACCCGGAAGTTAATGCAATTTTATTAATTCAAATATTCGAAGAAAAATAATTTTACAACATAAAAAAACAATAAAATGAAGGGAGCAAAATGAGCATGCAAACATTAAACCCAAGAGAAACTGCTATTGCTAATAATGAAGCCTCCTTATTGGGATTAATTTTATCTGAACCTGAAACATATTTGAAAATTGCTGTTTTAATAAGGCCAGAAATGTTTCACTTTAAGAGTCATCAAATATTATATTCTGCTATTGTTGAAGTGCATAACTCTACTGAGCATTTTGACCTTTCTAATTTATTGGTTTACTTAGAGCAAAAAAAGCAGTTTGATTTAGTTGGTTCATTTTATATGAATACTCCTGAATATATTGGCTATTTGGTTCAAAATGCTGGTTTCTTGAGTGAAATTGAAATATATGTAAAAAACATAATCGATCAATATAAAATCGATAAACTTAATGAATTAATAGTTGATATTAAAAATACTATTGATAATAAAACCTTTAATGTGTCGGACCTTTTATCACATATTCAATTATCCTTGATCAATATTGATATATCAGAAATTAATTCCTCATTTGAAAAAATTGGCGATGTTGCAAACAATATAATGCAACAAATTTTGCGCAAGGAGGATAGTGATATTGGAATAGGATTGCAACTTGGTTTTCCAGAATTAGATGAATGCTTGCTTGGTTTAAATAGTGGGGATTTAACTATTATTGGTGCTAGACCGGCTATGGGTAAAACGGCCTTTGCTTTGAATATTGCTAATAATGTAGCTAAACAAGGGAAAAACGTTTTATTTTTTAGCCTTGAAATGTCCAATCCACAATTAGTCCAGCGGATGATTTCTATAGACTCAACTGTCCCTATTTACAAACTTAAAACCAAAGAATTAAGTATTGATGATCAAAGAAATTTATCTCATACTGTCGAAAACATGTTTGAGTGAAATATTGTATTAAATGATCTTGCTACTTTAAATATTTCGGATATTATTACCTTATCAAAAAGATACGCCCGAAATGCTAAGGTTGATCTTGTTATTATAGATTACCTGCAACTTATTGGAGACAATTCAAAAAGGTCGCAAGAAAATAGACAACTTGAAGTGGCCAAGATTTCACGTTCATTAAAGCAACTTGGTCGCGAATTAGCATGCCCTATTATTGCCTTAAGTCAATTAAGCCGTAGCGTTGAAAAACGTGAAGACAAAACCCCTATAATTTCTGATTTAAGAGAATCTGGAGGTATTGAGCAAGATGCCGATAGAGTTATCTTTTTACATCGCGATGACTATTATCGAAACAAAAAAAATGATCAAAATGCTAATAACGAACAAAAGGAAATGTTTTCGACAACAAACGTTATTGTTGCCAAAAACCGTCACGGATCAACTAAAACTATTCAATTAGGGTTTTATCCTGACTTTAATAAATTTGTCTATGTCTTAAAGGAACACGGCAACAACAAACATCAAATTTTCAAAGAAAAGGAGGATTAAATCATGGATAAGAAACAAAAAAACTTAGATAAAAAAATTCAAAAAACGAAGCTTTCCGTTGAGCAAAAAAAAGCTCTATATGATGAAAAAATGGCTATCTTAAACCCACAACAAGTAACCATTTTTAATATATGAAAAAAATATCCTAAAAAAGTTATTTGAATGTTATTGAGTGCTTTTTTATACAATATAGCAATTACTGTTTTTCTTAGAAAGGCAGCAACTATTGCTTCGGGCACATCATCGCTTTCTCAAATTATTACTTTTACTGCTCCTGCTACTGCACAATTCTATGGTTTATTTTATGTATTAGTTAATTTACCATTAATGTTTGTTTTCTGAAGAATGAACCCGAGAATGTTTATGGTTTTAACATACTATTGAATGCTATTTCAGGTTATTGTTCAATTAATATATATAGAATATGACGGTCGTGGATCAAATCCAATTGTTAACTTTATTAATCAAAAAATTTCATTCTATAATCCGGTTGGCGAGAATAATTTCTATTGAGCTCCTTTCGGAATTGATACGAGAGTAGTTTCAAAACTATATAACAACGGACAAAGTAAAGAAATATTAAAAGTTCTTCAAGGCGAAAATTTAACAATTGAATTTGATAAAGGCGCTAAGGAAGTTATTACTTATTTTCAAAATCAATACGCTCCAAAAGACTTGAATTTGATAGTTAAAAATATTACTGATTCTGCATTAGTTGAACAATTTAAAATAGGAAAAGTATCACTCTTAGGTTCAATACCTTTATTATTAAAAGATACTAAAATTTATGGTGTTTATGATGGACAAAATTGGCCGGTTCTTGTTTATGCCATTATGGGTGGTGCTTCAGAAGGATTTGCTTCTATAGTTGCATGAAGACAAAAAGGTTCTATTGGAGGAACATCAGTTATTTCTAACTTTATTGCATATAAAAATAAAAAACCAGTTGGTAATGTATTCTTAATGGTAGCAATTTGTTTTTCATCTTCATCAACGATTATCATTGGTTCGTTAGAATTTAGCGGCAATATTACAGGGCATGTTTGAAATTCAGGCTTATTCTTAGTAAGAATTTTAGGTACTATTTCATATTTATTAGTATTTTCGACACTTGTTAATAAGTTTTATCCTAAATATAAGAAAGTTAAAATTGAGATATATACAAGATATCCTGAAATTGTCGCTGAACAATTTAAAAAGATTGGTTATGCTCACTCATTTAATATCTTTAATGGCGTTGGTGGATTTAGCCATGAGGAATTTGGCAAAATTGAAACTGTTGCTTTATTTTTAGAAAAAGATATTATTATGGAACAAGTTAAGAAAGTAGATAAGTCTGCGTGAATAACTACCTCAAATATTCATAGTATATCCGGTGTATTTGATACATCATTTGTTGATTAAGAGTCTATATAGAGACTCTTTTTATTTTTTATAATACTAGTTTCGTATAAAATAAATTTTTATTTCGTTAAAAACTTTATAATTTAATATATTTTATTGGAGCAAAATGAGCAAAAAAGTAATTTTAGGAATGAGTGGCGGAGTTGATTCTAGTGTGTGCGCATACCTACTTTTAAAACAAGGATATGAAGTTGAAGGTTTGTTTATGCGAAATTGAGATTCATTTTTAAACAATGATTTCTTAGGCAATGAAGACATTTCACAAAATATTTGTCCACAAGAACAAGATTATCAAGATGCAAAGGATGTTGCAAATCAACTAAATATTAAGCTACACCGTGTGGATTTTGTTAAGGAATATTGAGACAATGTTTTTAAATACCTAATTAATGAATATGAAATTGGCCGTACACCAAATCCTGATATTTTTTGTAATAAATTTATAAAGTTTAAAGCTTTTTCGGATTATGCATTTAATGAATTAAAAGCCGATTATATTGCTATGGGTCATTATGCATACACTAATGATGGGGAATTATTTCGGGCCTTTGATCAGACTAAGGATCAATCGTATTTCCTGGCTCAATTAAACAATGAACAACTAAAAAAGGTTATTTTTCCTCTAGCTAATATAACAAAAAATGAAGTAAGAACAATTGCTAAGAAGTTAAACTTAAAAACTGCCTTTAAAAAAGATTCAACAGGCATTTGTTTTATTGGCGAAAGAAGATTCACAAAATTTCTTGAAAATTATATTCCTGCTCAACCAGGTGACATAATTGATATTGCCACAAGCAATAAGGTTGGGGAACATATCGGCGCAATGTATTATACAATTGGTCAACGCAAGGGTTTAAATCTCGGTGGATTTAAGAAACCTTATTTTGTTGTTGGACATAATATTAAAAAAAGAATTATTTATGTTGCTAATGAGGACCATAAAGAATATTTGTTATCCGATAAGATTATTGCCAAAGATTGAAATTTAATTGCTAAAACATATAATCAGGAAAACCTGTCGGCCAAATTTAGATATCGTCAAGAAGATATCAAATGTAAGATTCAACTTTTAGACAATAATGAAATTGCGGTCATGTACAATGAAACAGAAGCTATAACCCCAGGACAACAAGTTGTAATTTATGATGGTCAAAAAGTTGTAGGGGCAGCAATCATTGATAGAATTTTTTATAAACAAAAACAAAAGAATTTTTTATAAATCAAATAATGATATAAAACAAGGAGAAAAAATGCTTTCATCAAAACAAATTAGACAAATGTGACTTGATTTTTTTGCTTCAAAACAACATCTTGTTGTAGAATCTAAATCTTTAATACCTCAAAATGACCCTTCATTATTATGAATTAATTCGGGTGTGGCAACATTAAAAGATTATTTTAGCGGTAAAAAAGTTCCGCCCGCAAAGAGAATAACAAATTCGCAAAAATCAATTCGTACTAATGATATTGAAAATGTTGGTATAACCGCAAGACATCACACCTTTTTTGAAATGCTAGGAAATTTTTCTATTGGTGATTATTTTAAAAAAGAAGCTATTGCATTTGGATATGAGTTTATTTTTAATGTATTGAAACTCGAAAAAGAAAAAATATATATAACATACTATGAAGAAGATTTGGATACATATAATAGATGAATTGAGTTAGGTATAAACAAGGACCATCTTATAAGTGGAACAAGAGATACTAATTTTTGAGATGTTGGTCAAGGACCTTGTGGCCCTGATACTGAAATTTTTTATGACCGGGGTGAAAAATATGATAAGCGCGGCATTGAATTGTTAAAAGAAGATATTGAGAATGATAGATATATTGAAATATGAAATATTGTATTTTCGCAATTCAATAATGATGGCGAAAATAACTACTCTGAATTAGCTACTAAAAATATCGATACTGGTGCAGGGTTAGAAAGAATAACCTCTATTATTCAGGATGCGCCTACTAATTTTGATACTGACCTATTTTTGCCTATTATTAGAAAAGTAGAAGAATGAACAAAATATCACTACGATATAAATAACTATTTTACAAAAGAGCCAGAACAGTTAAAAATTAATACTTGATTTAAGATTATTGCGGATCATATTAGAGCAAGTGTGAATGCTATTAATGATGGCGTTAGCCCTTCAAATGTTGGTAGAGGATACATTATTAGACGTTTAATAAGAAGAGCTTACCGCGCTGGTTTATCATTAGGAATACAACAAAAAACTTTTTTATATAAATTAGTTCAAGTTGTTAAGGACTCATTGATATATGAAATCGATGTTAAAACTGTTTCAAGAGTAATTTCGGATGAGGAAAATTTATTTGCTAAAACCATTAAAGACGGCGAAAAACTTCTTGAACACGAACTAAATAAAAAAGGTTTTATTGATGCTAAAATTGCCTTTAAAATGTTTGATACCTATGGCTTCCCTATTGAATTAACGGCTGAAATATTAAAAGAAAAGAATATCGAAATTAATTTGCAAGAATTTTATGATTTCCAAAAGGAACATCAAGAACGTTCAAAAGGCAGCTTAAAGGCTGCGATGCAAAAGGTTATTAATTCGCTTTCACTGGTTGACAGGAAAATTTCTGAATTTATTGGTTATGAATTTCTTGAGTCTAGATCAAAAATTATCTATTTGCTAAATGAAGAGCAGGAAATTGATAAGGTAGATAGCGATGATGATTTTTCATATGTTATTCTTGACAATACTCCTTTTTATGCAACTAGTGGTGGACAAAATCATGACTTTGGCTATATGATGCAAGGAAATAATAAAATTGAAATAATTGATGTATTTAAAGATAAATACCAAAATCATGTTCATTATGTTAAAGGAAAGATTGATAAAAATTTACCTATTGAATGTTATGTGGACAAAGAAAAAAGAATTAATTATGCTAGAAATCATAGTTCAACACATATTATGTTCCATGCTTTAAGAAGAACTTACACAAATGATATTATTGAACAACTTGGTTCAAACATTCATCCTGAATATTTTACATTTGACTTCGGATTAGATCATCGGCCAACTAAGGATGAAATTAAAAAAATTGAGCATATTATGCATGAATATATCGCAATGCAGGCTAAGAGAAATTATATTATTACTTCAGTCAAAAAAGCGCAAGAAATAGGGGCATATATGACAATTGATGAATCTGAATATTATGATGCTAATAATGTCAGAGTTGTTGAATTTGAAAATATTACTAAGGATTTATGCGGTGGGACACACGTTGAAAATTCTGGCATAATCGAGAACTTTAAAATTGTTTCTGTTGATTCAAAGGGAACTGGAATTTATCGTTTGAAGGTTATTACCTCTGAAGAGTATGTTAATAAACATTTACATAATGAAATTTTAGAAAAGCAAAAATTATTGTCTTCCTTGGTAAAGAATAATAGAGCATTAGAATCTAATTATAATTTATCTTATTTGGTAGATATTCCTAGCCTTTCATCGCAGAAAGAAAAAATGTTGGATTATTATGATGAAGTCGAAAGTAAATTAAGAGAAGATTATAAGAAATTATTAAAAGAAAAGAATAATGAATCAGTAAATTTAAATGCTTATAATCCTGAAATAATTGGCAATAATGTTAAGTTATTCATAATTAATGAAAATGATGCAAGCTTACTAAGAAAAATTGCTGTGCAAATTCGTGAAGCAAATGCTGATGCATTGATAATCGGTCTTTCTAGAATTAATGATGATAATTATTTTCTAATTGTTGCTTCAAAACAATATGACTCAGCAAAGATTTTTAAAAGGATAATTTCTAACTTTAATGGTAAAGGTGGCGGTAATCAAATAGTATCGCAAGGATCAATTAATTCAACTAAACAGATTAAAATAATTATGGATGAAATTAAGGAATTAATAAATGCGTAAACTAGCTATGGATTTAGGCTCAAAAACATGCGGTTTTGCTATCAGTGATATTAATAATATAATTGCTTCTGGATTAGAAACACTCTATTTTGAGGAATGACATTTTATCGACGTTATTAGGAGAGTAAAATATTGACTATATGAAAGTCAATATAAGAATGAAATTGATACAATTATCTTAGGTTATCCAACAAGAATGGATTTTTCAAGAAGCCCAAGAACAATCATGGTGGAAAAATTTAAGCAAAGACTTCAAGACAATGTTGAAATAAATGTTATTTTACAAGACGAGAGAGAAAGTACAATATTTGCTGAAAATATTTTATATAATGCCGGATATAACGGCAAAAAAAGAAAAAATAAAAAAGATTCATTAGCTGCCCAAATCATATTAGAGGATTATTTAAAAAAAGGTTAGATTTATGGAAGAAATCAATAAAAACAACAATAAAAACATACGACAAAAATTATTTATCTTCTCACAAGAAAGAGAAATCATTTTGGAAAACAATGTTAAAATGTGAGTTTTGTTTTCGATTGAAGAAAATGGTGAAAAATACATATTTTTAACTAATAAAAAAGGTATTTTTCTATTTAGACAAACAAAATCTCATATTTTAGAAGAGGTAGAAGATGAAGGGATTGTTTCAATCTTAAGTGATTTATTAGAAGAGTTTGCTAATGAATTTGAATTAGTAGATGAAAATGGCGAATCTATTGAACACATTTTGTTTGAAGCTGAGACGGTAGATGATTTATGCGCAAATTAATATATATATCATCTATTTCTAACGGGACAAGCAAAATACCTCCCAACGTAAGAACGGGATTAATTATTTCTATTGCTATAGCTTTATTAATTGCCATTATCGCTCTTGTTCTTAGTCTTTATTATAAGAAGAAGGCTATTAAAAAATATTTATCCCCTAATGAAGAACGCGAAAAAGAAAAACTTATTAAAATTAATCCTAATTATGGTGTAGTTCTAAGTGGTATTAAGAAGTTTTATAATAATGATTTAAGTGATTTTTTTGTATGTTTTGTTGTTAATACCATTTATTTAAATGATTACCATAATATTTATATAGAAGATGATGATAATTATCTTGCTTTATCAGTATCAAATTTAGCTAATAAGAAAGTATTTTTTAATGGAACAATAGATTTAGGTATTAATGAAAAAATTTTATATGAATTTCCAGATCTAAAATTTGAAAATATCCAAAGTGTTGCTAAGCTTCCAAATGACAATGAATTAATAATAATTTTAAATAATAAGGATCAATTATTGGAATCAACCATAAGTTCTAAAATAAACTTTTTAAACCCAAAAGGAATAATGATTATTGAAAATAATAAAAACATTAATTTAGATTTGTTAAAGAAGATATCAGCAAATCTTGGTTTGCGTTATGAAACTTTAAAATTCAAAAATAAAAGTGTTATACTTTTAGCTAAAAATAACATAAAAGACATTGTTGAAAGAGGAGAAAAAGAAGATGGAAGATAAAAAAATATATTTAACAAAGGAGAGCCTTGAACAATATGAAAAAAGATTAGCATATTTGCAAGAAGAAGCTAGACCGTTAGTCATCGAAGAAATCAAGGAAGCTAGAAATCAAGGTGATTTATCAGAAAATGCTGAGTATGATTCGGCCCGTGATAAGCAAGCCGCCATTGAAAACGAAATTCTAGAAATTCAACATATTTTAGAAAACGCCCATATTATTGTTGAAGACACAACCGGTTCTCATATTGTTAAAATTGGTTCAACAGTTAAGGCTTTAAATTTAAAAAATAATGCTGTTTTAACTATTATTATTGTTGGCGCACTAGATGCAGATCCATTTAGTGGGAAAATATCTAATTCTTCTCCGTTAGCCAAAGCAATTCTTAATCATAAGGTCGGCGATATTGTAGAGGTTGAGGCCGCTCCTAAATATAAGGTAAAAATTGAATCAATAATGTAGCTAAATATCCAGATTGTAGATAATTTAAAATATATATTGTGGATATAATAATAAGTTATAGAACTTCCGTATTTTTTAAAAATATAAGGAAGTTTTTTATTTTAAATCTTGAACTTTTTGTAATATTTGCTTTTAGCAAAAATATATAAAAAAATTTTGTTAAATTTATTTTATTTTTTTAACTTAATCATGTATAATGATATGGTACTTATTTTAAAAACGTTCTTATTTAATGTAAAAAATTAAAAAATTTTCATAATAAAAAGTTTAAAATAATGTATACTTATAAAAGTGCACTTTTTTGTGCCTAATATGTAGTTCTTTGAAAACTGGATACGAATACCATAACGTCAATTTTAATTTTTTAAAAATATAATAAAACCAAAATCAAATTTTAAGAGTTTGATCCTGGCTCAGGATGAACGCTGGCTGTGTGCCTAATACATGCATGTCGAGCGAAGGTAGCAATACCTTAGCGGCGAATGGGTGAGTAACACGTGCTTAATCTACCCTTTAGATTGGAATACCCAATGGAAACATTGGCTAATGCCGGATACGCATGGAATCGCATGATTCCGTTGTGAAAGGGGCCTTAAAGCCCCGCTAGAGGATGAGGGTGCGG